>NZ_WHJF01000050.1:0-48842 GCF_011682185.1 Massilia genomosp. 1 | reverse complement strand
CCCCGCCCCCCCGTGGTCCCCCCTCACGACACCCGCCCCCCCGCCCCCCCCCGCCCGGCGCCCCCCCCCCCCCCCCCCCGGGGGGGGGGGGGCCCACGGAGGTAACGCGGCAATCAACGCCTCGTCTTTTTCTCGTATTACCAACATTGCCAACATGAGCACACCCGCGCTGCGCTTTCGCCAGCTAGTCAAACGCTACGCCGGCACGCCGGTGCTGGACGGTATCGACCTCGACATCGCGCCCGGCGAAAGCGTGGGCCTGGTCGGCGTCAACGGGGCCGGCAAAACCAGCCTGCTCAAATGCCTGTTCGACTTCGTGCGCGTCGATAGCGGCAGCATCGACATCTTCGGCCGCGGCCACCGCGAACCTTCCGCGCGCAGTCCGCTGGCTTTCCTGCCCGAACGCTTCATGCCGCCCTACTACCTCAGCGGCGCCGAATTCCTCGCCTATATGGCCAAACTGAACGGCAAGCGCTACGACGGCGCCGAGGCGCGCGCCATGCTCGACGCGCTCGAGCTCGACCACGCCGCCCTCGCCATGCCGGCACGCAAGCAATCGAAAGGCATGACCCAAAAGCTCGGCCTGGCCGCCTGCTTCCTGTCCAACAAACAAGCCTACGTGCTCGACGAACCCATGAGCGGCCTCGACCCCACAGCGCGCGCCTGCCTGAAAGAGCGCCTGCAACACGTGCGCGCCCAGGGCGCCACCGTGTTTTTCAGCTCGCACGCGCTGGCCGACATCGAGGAACTGTGCGACCGCATGGCCATCCTGCACGGCGGCCGGCTGCGCTTCATCGGCACCCCGGCGGCCTGCCGCGCCGCCTACGACGCGGCCACGCTGGAACAGGCCTTCCTCGCATGCGTGCATTGAATCCCCGGAATCAACAACTTATGTATCACCACCATTTCGGCCTGCACCAGTCGCCTTTCGGCATCACGCCCAACCCGGCCTTCTTCTATGCGGGCAACACGCGCGGCGAGATCCTCGACGCCCTGCTCTACGCGGTCGAGCACGGCGAAGGCATCGTCAAGGTGACCGGCGAAGTCGGCAGCGGCAAGACCATGCTGTGCCGCATGCTGGAAAACCAGTTGCCGAAGCACGTAGACGTGATCTACCTGGCCAATCCGACCCTGAAAAACACCGAGGTCGCCTACGCCATCGCCGGCGAACTCGAACTCGACGTGAGCGGCAAGCGCATCGACGAAGTCACGCGCATGCTGCAAGCGGACCTGATCGCCCGCCACAGCGCCGGCAAGCAGGTGGTGCTGCTGGTCGAGGAAGCCCAGGCCATGCCCCTGGAAACGCTGGAAGAGGTGCGCCTGTTTTCGAACCTGGAAACGGCGCGCCACAAGCTGCTGCAAATCGTGCTGTTCGGACAACCCGAGCTTGACGCGCACCTGAACCTGGCCAGCATGCGCCAGTTCAAGGAACGCATCACCCACCACTTCGTGGTGCCGGCCATGCCGCCCGATGTGATTGCCGACTTCCTGGCATTCCGCCTGCATGCGGCCGGCTACAACGGCCCGGCCGTGTTCAGCGCCGCCGCCACCCGGCACATCGCGCGCGTGTCGCAAGGGATCGTGCGCCGCATTAACATGTTGGCGGACAAGGCCCTGATGGCGGCCTACATCGACGAGTCCGACCGGGTCGAAGCGCGCCACGCCAAGGCGGCGAGCGCCGACTGCGCCTTTGCCAGCCCAAACAGGGGGGCCGGCAAGACGCTGGCAATGGCCATTGCCGGCATGACCACGCTAGCGTTGCTGGCGTGGCTTGTTTGGCGCAGCATCTTCTTCCATTAGACGTGCGGCAATTGCCCCACGCTTACTTTTCCGCCATTATTGTGCCTTGGCACTCAAGAGCGCACCAATGACCCCGAAAAAACCTGTTTTTCCGCTGAGCACCGCCGGCACTGCCATTGCCTGCGTCGTCTTGAGCGCGTGCGCCACGCCCACCATGACCGGTTCGCCCTCGCATGTGACGGAAATGCCGCGCGCCGCCGGCCGCATTCCCGAGCCGGTGCTGCACAGCGCGCCGCTGCCGCCGCCCAAAGCCACGCCCAAGGTCGACACCTACAGCGTGACGGTACACAAGGTGCCGGTGCAGTCGCTGCTGTTCGCGCTGGCGCGCGACGCCCGCCTGAACGTCGATATCCACCCCGGCATCGAGGGCACGGTCACCCTGAACGCGCTCGACCAGACCCTGCCGCAGTTGCTGACCCGCATCGCGCGCCAGGTCGACATGCGCTACGAGATCGACGGCGCCACCCTGACCGTGCTGCCGGACACGCCGGTGTGGCGTAATTACAAGGTCGATTATGTGAACATGGCGCGCAGCACCAACAGCAGCGTCAATATCGCCACCCAGATTTCGACCGCCGGCGGCGGGTCGAGTTCCCCGACCTTGACCAACGCCAACGGCAGCACCAGCGGCGGCGCGGCGGGTGGCAATACCGGATCGGGCAACAACAATTCGACCACCTCGGTCACCAACCGCTCGGAAAACAACTTCTGGGGCAGCCTGGAAAAGAATATCCGCGACATGCTGCGCGAGACGACGCTGGGCGACGCGCCGAGCACGATCTCGGCGGCGCCGCCGCCAGCGGTGCAAGCGGCGCCAGGCGCGGCCCCGCTCGCGCCCAATCAACAAGCGCAGGCAACCCAGCCGGTGCCCGACAATGTGCTGGCCGCCTTCAACGCCTCCTCCAGCGAGCGCCAGCGCAACGCGCCGTCGGTGATCGTCAACGCCGAAGCGGGTTTACTGGCCGTGCGCGCCAGCGGGCGCCAGCACGAAAAAATCCAGCAATTCCTCGACATCGTGCTCGGCAGCGCCAAGCGCCAGGTGCTGATCGAAGCGACCATCATCGAAGTACAACTGTCCGACCAGTATCAGCAAGGCATCAACTGGAGCCGCCTGCGCGACGGCACGACCGGCTTGTCGCTCAACCAGAGCAGGGTCGGCACCGCAGCGCTGCCGTCGAACGTCGCGCTCGGCACCTCGGCGGGCATCTTCACCATGAACTACGTCAATCCGGCCTCGGCGCTGGGCAATATCAGCGCCGCGATCCAGTTGCTCGAATCGTTCGGCAAGGTCAAGGTCTTGTCCAGCCCCAAGATCAGCGTGCTGAACAACCAGACCGCGATGTTGAAGGTGGTCGACAACAACGTCTTCTTCACCATCAAGGTCACGCCCGCCGTGATCGGCGTTAACGGCAACGTCACCACTCCGGCCACCTACGAATCGAAGCTCGAGACGGTGCCGGTCGGCTTCGTCATGAGCGTGACACCGCAGATCGCCGACAACGACGAAGTCACGCTCAACGTGCGCCCGACCATCACCCGCATCGTCGGCCAGGTGCAAGACCCGAACCCGGTCCTGGCGGCGGAAAAAGTCATCAGCCAGGTGCCGGTGATCCAGGCGCGCGAGATCGAATCGATCCTCAAGGTCTACAGCGGCGATATTTCGGTGCTGGGCGGGCTGATGCAGGACTCGGTCGACAACGCCAAGGATGCGGTGCCGGGCGCGGGCCAGGTCCCCTTCTTCGGCAAGCTGTTCTCGTACCGCAACGAAAAGGTCAGCAAGACCGAACTGGTGATCTTCATCCGTCCGGTGGTGGTCAAGAACGCCAGCGTGAATGGCGACTACAAGGATTACCGTTACCTGCTGCCGGACACCACCGGCGCCGCCTCTGAGCCGTACTCCGAACCCGTGCGCGTAAAGGTACACTGACATGAGCCTGTTGATGCAGGCGCTCAAGAAAGCCGAGCGCGCCAAGCAAAACCATGTGCCGGACGAGGAACTGGCCAAGCCGTCCGAAGCCTACGACGAGGTGCTGGCGCTCTCGCCCCAGGAGGACGCCAGGGCCGCCGAGCCGCTGACCCTGTCGCCGCTGGACGTCGCGCCGGCTAGCGCGTCGCCTGGCGCGTCGCCTGGCGCGTCGCCTGGCGCGCCGGCTAGCGCGTCGCCTGGCGCGCGCGCCGGGCCGGCCATCGACTTCGCCCCCGAGGCGCCGCGCATGGCCACGCCCGATCCGCAGGCCGAACCGCCGCGCCGCTCGCGCAACGCCCCGCCGCCACCGCCGCCCAGGGTCAAGGCCCAGAAGCGCGCCGTGGCGGCGCGCATCGACGCGCGCACCATCCGCATCGCCGTGCTCGGCAGCATCGCCGTGCTGATTGCCGCCGTGTTCGGCTATATCTACTGGCACGCCGTGTACGGCCCCGGTTCCAGCCGCGGCTTGCCGATGGTGCCGATGCCGGGCCAGAACCAGCCGCTGGCAAGCGCTGCCGACGCCGCCGTGGCCGGCGTGCCCGTGCTTGCCGCCCAAGCCGGCGCGCAAGCGCCGGCGGCCCAGCCGGTCCAGGCGTATGCGGCGCCAACGCCGGCGCCCTCCTCGCGCGAGCAGATGCCGCCGGATGAAGCAATGCGCCTGGCGCAGCTGCAACAGCAGGCGCCGCCGCAAGCGCCCGCGCCCGCGCCCCTGCCTCGCAGCGCCAGTGCCCGCACCGTGGCGGCGGCCGATACGAGCGGCATCCGCGTGGCCCGGGTTGCCAAACCGGAGCAAGTCAATCCCTCGCTCCAGAACGGCTTCACGGCCTACAACAACGGCGACCTGCCGGCCGCGCGCCAGAGCTACCAGTCTGTGCTGCGGCAAGACCCGAACAACCGCGACGCCCTGCTCGGCATGGCCGCGCTGGCCGCGCGCGACAAGCAGGCCGAGCAAGCCGCCGGCATCTACGCGCGCCTGCTCGATCTCGACCCCAACGACAACGACGCGCTGGCCGGCCTGTCCAGCGTGCGCCAGGGCGACCCCGGGCAGTCCGAAGGGCGCCTGCGCCGCATGGTCGAGCGCAATCCCGAATCCGGCCCCTTGCTGTTCGCGCTCGGTAACCTGTACGCGCGCCAGGGCCGCTGGCCGGAAGCCCAGCAGCACTACTTCCGCGCCTATTCGGCCAATCCGAACAATGCCGATTACGCCTTCAACCTGGCCATTGGGCTGGACCGCCTGAACCAGGGAAAGCTGGCCTTGACCTACTACCAGCGCGCGCTGGAGCTGGCGCCGCGCGGCGCCGTCAATTTCGAGCGCGACGCGGCGGCCACGCGCGCGCGCGAGCTGGGCGCGCAAGCGGGCGGTCAATAAGCGCATGACGGAACACGCAAAATTCCCCCTCGGTAAACTGCTGATCCAGAAAGGGGTCATCAGCGAAGACCAGTTGCGCATCGCCCTGATCGAGCAAAAGCGCTCAAGCGAGCCGCTCGGCAAACTGCTCATCACGCTCGGTTTCGTCACCGAAGCGACGGTGCGCGAAGCGCTCTCCGAAAACCTGAACCAGCAAAGCGCCGACCTGACCAGCCTGGTGGTCGACGCCATCGCCTTGAAACTGATCCCGAAAGACGTGGCCAAGCGTTACCGCGTCTTCCCGATCGTGTACGAGCGCGCTACCGACAACCTGATCCTGGCGATGGCCGACACCAGCAACATCGTCGCGCTGGACCAGATCAGCGCCATGCTGGTCAAGGGCATCACGATCGAGGCCATGCTGGTCAACGAATCGGACATCACGCGCGCCATCGACCAGTACTACGGCTTCGAGCTCTCGATCGACGGCATCTTGCTGGAGATTGAAACCGGCGAAGTCAATTATGCCGCCATGGCCGCCACCACCGACGAATACAGCCAGCCGATGGTGCGCCTGATGGACGCGCTGCTGGCCGACGCGGTGCAGAACGGCGCCTCCGACATCCACTTCGAGCCCGAGCAGAGTTTCCTGCGCATCCGCTACCGCATCGACGGCATCCTGCGCCAGATCCGCAGCCTGCACAAGTCGTACTGGCCGGCGATGGCGGTACGCCTGAAGGTGATGAGCAACATGAACATCGCCGAATCGCGCGCGCCGCAGGACGGGCGCATCTCGATCAAGTTTTCGGGCCGCCAGATCGACTTTCGCGCCTCCGCGCAACCGACCACGCACGGCGAAAATTTTGTGCTGCGCGTGCTCGATCGCCAGAAAGGCCTGGTGCCGCTGGACGGGCTGGGACTGGGCGAGGACGAACTGCATTTATTGAAACTGATGATCGCGCGCCCGCACGGCGTGATCCTGGTGACCGGGCCGACCGGCAGCGGCAAGACCACCACCCTGTACTCGATCCTGAACCACATCAACACCGAGAGCGTGAACATCATGACCTTGGAAGACCCGGTCGAGTACCCGATGAACATGATCCGCCAGACCTCGATCAACGAATCGGCCAAGATGGGCTTTGCCGAAGGCATCCGCTCGATGATGCGGCAGGACCCGGACATCATCCTGGTCGGCGAAGTGCGCGACAAGGAGACCGCCGAGATGGCGTTTTCGGCCGCCATGACCGGGCACCAGGTGTACACCACCTTGCACACCAATTCGGCCATCGGCTCGGTCTCGCGCCTGCTCGACATCGGCATCCTGCCCGACATCATGGCCGGGAACATCATCGGCATCATCGCCCAGCGCCTGGTGCGGCGCCTGTGCCAGTCATGCAAGACCGGGTCGATCGCGGACGCGACCGAACGGCGCCTGCTTGGCCTGGGCCAGGAAGACCCGCCGGCCACCATCTGCCAGGCGGGGGGCTGCGAAGCCTGCGGCCACCAGGGCTACAAGGGCCGCATGGCGATCATGGAACTGCTCAAGGTGAACGCCGACATCGACGAAGCCATCGCCCGCCGCGCCTCGCTGCGCGAACTGAAAGCGACGGCGCGTGCCGCCGGTTTCCGCTCGCTGGTGGACGACGGCGTGCGCCGCGTGCTGGAGGGCGCCACCTCGCTCGACGAAGTGGCGCGCGTGGTCGACCTGACCGACAGGCTGGCCTGATGCCGCTGTACGCCTACCGCGCAATGGACCTGGCCGGCCAGATGGTGCCCGGCGCCATGGACGCGACCAACAGCGCCGACCTGGAACTGCGCCTGCGCCGCATGGATCTGGACCTGATCGACTTTCGCGTGGCGGGCCAGAAGGCGGTCGCTTTCGGCAAGCGCGTGGTGCGGCGCACGGACCTGATCAACTTCTGCTTCCACATGGAGCAGCTGACCGCCGCCGGGGTGCCGATCCTGGAAGGCCTGGGCGACCTGCGCGACTCGCTCGACCACCCGCGCTTTCGCGAAATCGTCACCGACCTGATCGAGTCGATCGAAGGCGGCCTGACCTTATCGGAAGCGCTGCGCCACCACGACGAAGTGTTCGACAACACCTTCACCAGCCTGATTACCGCCGGCGAATCGAGCGGCAAGCTGGCCGAGGTCTTCCGCAACCTGTCGGAAAGCCTGAAATGGCAGGATGAACTGGCCGCCCAGACCAAGAAAATCATCACCTATCCGATCGTGGTGGCGGTGGTGGTGCTGGCCGTGACCTTCTTCCTGATGATCGTGCTGGTGCCGCAACTGACCTCCTTCATCAAGAACATGGGTGGCGAACTGCCGTTCCACACCAGGGCGCTGATCGCGGTCTCGAATGTCTTCATCAATTACTGGTACGTGCTGCTGGCCCTGCCGCTGCTGGCCTGGTTCGGCGGGCGCGCGTGGCTGCGCCGCAGCGACAGCGCGCGCATGCTGGCCGACGCCCTCAAACTGCGCCTGCCGCTGATCGGCCCCGTGCTGCACAAGATCATCCTGGCGCGCTTCGCCACCTTTTTCGGGCTGATGTACGGCTCCGGCATCACCATCCTCGAATGCATCCGCCTGTCCGAAGGCATTGTCGCCAACCGCGTGGTGGCGGCCGGCCTGCAACGCGCGGCGCAGTTGATCTCGGACGGCCAGAGCGTGACCCTGGCGTTCCAGAACAGCGGAATCTTTCCGCCGCTGGTGCTGCGCATGCTGCGCGTGGGCGAATCCACCGGCTCGCTCGAGAGCGCGCTGCGCAACGTCAGCTACTTCTATAATCGCGAAGTGAAGGAAATGATCGAGCGCGTGCAGTCGCTGATCGAACCGGCCATGACGGTCACGCTTGGCCTGCTGCTCGGATGGATCATGCTGTCCGTGCTGGGACCGATCTACGACACCATGAGCCAGTTGAAAACCTAAGGACGGGTGTGCTGCCTAAACAATTATTCTACGTGACGAACGACCGGCTGTGTACCTTCGACTGGCGCGCCGGTACGCTCACGCCCGGCCCCTGCTTTGGCGCCGACCGTGACGGCATGGACGCCTTTGCGCGCCATCTCGATGGCGCGCAACAGGCGCGCGCCTACCTGGTCGCCGACCTGGTCGAAGAAGACTTCGCGCGCTGCCTGCTGCCGCACGTGCGTGGCCGCGCCGGGCGCAGCCTGGTCGAACGGCGCCTCTCGCACGCCTACCGCGACACCCCGTTCCGCCACGCCGAGATCCAGGACCGCGACAGCGAAGGCCGGCGCGACGACCATACCCTGTTCTCGGCCCTGACCAACGCCGCCATGGTGCAGCCGTGGGTGGCGCTGATGGAGCAGAACAAAGTCCCGCTGGCGGGGCTGTATTCGGCGGCGCACCTGGCGGCGCAGCTGGTGCGGCGCATCGGCATCGCCCAGGAGCACCTGCTGCTGATCGCCGAACAAGGCGGTGGCCTGCGCCAGAGCTATTTCCAGGGTCCTCACCTCAAGTTTTCGCGCCTGACGGTGCTCGCCGCGCACGACGACGTGGTCGAAGCGACCGCCTCCGAGACGGCCAAGATGCAGCAGTTCCTGACCAGCACCCGCCTGCTGGGACGAGGCCAGATGCTGCACGTGGTGGTGCTCGCGCCCCTGGCGCGCGTGGAAGCCCTGGAACAGCGCTGCGAGGACGACCACGAACTGGCCTTTCACTTCGTCGACATCGACAGCGCCTGCGCGCGCCTCAAGCTGGCCGGGGACGTGGACACGGCCGACGTGGACACGGTCGAACAGCTGTTACTGGGCCTGTTGGGGCGCGACGCGCCGCCGGGCCAGTACCCGCCTGGCGCCGCCGGCCGTTTTTACCAGCTCTGGCGCGCGCGCCTGGCGCTCAACTGCGCCAGCGCCGCGATCGCCTTGGTGGGCGCGCTGTGGCTGCTGGCTGCCGTGTGGGGCGGCGTACGCGACGACCAGGAAGGAACGCGCCTGCTGGCCGAGGCGGCGCAACTGGACGCGCGCTACCGCGCCATCATGGCGAGCCTGCCGCCGACGGCCGCGCGCAGCGCCAACATGAAGGCCGCAGTGCAGCTCGACGGCCTGCTGGCCGCCACAGCGCCCGCCCCCGCGCCGCTGGTGACGCTGGTGAGCCGCTCGCTCGAACGCGCACCGGCGATCCGCCTGCTGGCGCTGGACTGGCAAGTGCAGCAAGCGCCGCAAGCGGCGCAAGCGCCAATTGCGCAGCCCGGGCTTGACGCCGGTGCCGTCAAACAGGGCGACGGCGCCCCCGAACCGATCGCCGCCAGCGTGGTCGGGCTGCCGGGGGCGCCGCCGCAGGTGCTGCGCATCGACGGCGAAGTCGAATTCGGACCATCGGACTACCGCGCCATCGTCGACAGCGTAGACCAGTTCGCGCGCGACATGGCGGCCAACCCCGGCGTGGCCGTGCATATCGTCGAAGCGCCGGTCGACGTGCGCCAGAGCGTCAAGTTTAGCGGCAAGACCGACAGCGGCGACGCCGCTTCCGCCAAGCCCCGCTTTGCCATCAACGTGAGCTGGAAACCATGATGGCCAAGCCGAAGCCCGCGCGCGGCAAGCAGGCCGACACCAGCACCCCGGGCTGGCGCGATGAACTGGACTTGATCGGCGCCCCGGCCAGGCTGTGCGCCGGGGTGCTGCTCGGCGCCGCACTGCTGGTGGGCGCCGCCTCCTGGCATGCTGCGCAGCAGGCGGGCGAACTGGCGCAGGCGGCCCGGGTGCGCGCCGCCGCCGCCAGCCGCTTCCAGAACGTCGAATCGGAAAAACAGGACATCGCCATCTACCAGCCGCGCTTCGTGGAACTGCAGGCCGGGGGCTTGATCGGCGACGAAAACCGGCTGGCGTGGATCGAAGCGATCAAGGCGATCCAGGGCAACCGCAAGCTGATATCGGCCAGTTACGAGATCGAACCGCAGCAGGCGCTGGTGCTGGCAAGCCCGATGGCGCTGGGCGACTACCAGCTGCGCGGCAGCCGCATGCGCGTCGAACTGGGGCTGGTGCATGAACTCGACCTGTTCCACTTCATCGACGACCTGCGCGGCGCCGGGCGCTTCACGGTCCAGGACTGTAAGATGAAACGCACCGACGCACCGGCCGAATCGGTCGGCGTGGCGCGCCTTACCGCCAACTGCACGCTGCTGTTCCTGACGCTTGCCAAAGGAACGCCATGAAATCGATGATCAGCGCCTGCATCCTGCTCGGCGCAGCCATGACTGCCCAGGCCCAGGCCCAAATCGGGCGCCTGTTCACCACGCCGGCCGAGCGCCAGCAGCTCGACATCGCGCGCGGCCTGGTGGCGCCGCCGCCGCCGCCCCCGGTGCTGGCGGCGCCGCCCGCGCCGCAACCGATGACCGTCAACGGCTTCGTGCGGCGCGGCGGCGGCAAGTCCACCGTGTGGGTCAACAACGAGGCGCAGGATGGCGCGCGCAACCGCTTGAGCGGGCCGGCGCAGGCGCCGCGCGTGACGGTGACGCTGCCCTCGGGCCGGAAAGTGAGCGTCAAGCCGGGACAAAGCGTCGACGCCAACGCCGGCACTGTCAGCGAGCACCAGCCATGAAGCGATCGCAGGCAGGATTCAGCCTGGTCGAAATGGCGGTGGTGCTGGTCATCGCCGGCCTGATGATCGGCGGCTTGCTCACGCCGCTGGCGGTGCAGATGGAGCAGCGCAAGATCAGCGACACCCAGAAAAGCATGGACGAAGCGCGCGAAGCGCTGATGGGTTTCGCGCTGCGCAATGGCTACCTGCCGTGCCCCGCCATCTCGCCGGTCAACGGCCTGGAAGACCGCAGCGGCGCCACCTGCCGCGACGCCAAGCGCCAGGGCGTGCTGCCGTGGGCCACGCTCGGCCTGCCCAAGCTCGATGGCTGGGGGCGCGCATTCCACTACAGCGTGGCGCCGGCCTACAGCAACAGCGGCGCCATGTTCACGCTGCAAAGCCCGCGCGACATCACCGTCGGCACGCGCGATGCGCGTGGCAACCTGGTGGCGGCGACCGCCATCAACGACATTCCGGCGGTAATTGTCTCGCACGGGAAGAACGGCGCCGGCGGCTTTGGCGACAGCGGCATCCGCAGTCTCGACAACAGCACCAGCAACGTCGACGAACGCACCAACGCCAGCGGCGCCGGGATCGCTTTCGTGGCGCGCACCCCGAGCGACAGCCCCACCGCGCCGGGCGGCGAGTACGACGACCTGGTGATCTGGTTATCGCCAAACGTGCTGTTCAACCGCATGGTTGCCGCCGGCACGCTGCCGCGCTAGTCCATGCCGGGTCCCATTTTCACCATCGCCACTTGCACCCTGCTCGAAGCGCTGCGCAACCGCCTGGCCTGGGTACTGGGCCTGCTGGCGATCGGCACGGTGGCGCTGGGCGGCTTTCTGGGCCAGCTGGCGCTCACCGAAAGCGGCGCGCTGCAAGCGGCCCTGCTGGCGGCGCTGCTGCGCGTGTGCTGCGTGTTGCTGGTCGCCGGCTTTGTCGCCACCAGCGTGGTGCGCGAAACGGGCGACAAAGGCCAGGAACTGCTGCTTGCGCTGGCGCTGCCGCGCGCGGCGTATGTGCTGGGCAAACTGGCGGGCTTCGCGCTGGTGGCGCTGCTGCCCGCGCTGCTGTTCGGCGCGATGGCATTGACGCTGGCGCCCCCCGCCTGGTGCGCCGCGTGGGCGCTGTCGCTGTGGTGCGAGCTGTGCATCGTCGCCGCATTTGCGCTGCTGTGCGTACTTACGTTCGGGCAGGTGCTTGCGGCGCTGGCGGCCACGCTGGCCTTCTATGTGCTGGCGCGCGCCATCGGCGCCCTGCAGGCGATGGCGCAGGAGGCGGCGGCGCTGCCGCGCATCGCCATCGACGCGCTGTCGGCCGTGCTGCCGCATCTCGACCAGTTCACGCGCGGCGAATGGCTGGTGTACGGCGGCGCCCAGGTGGCGCCGCTGCTGGCGCAGACCGCGATCTATGTGACCTTGCTGGGCGCCGCCGCGCTGTTCGACTTTTACCGCAAGGACCTGTGATGGCCTCGCGCGTGCCGCTGCCGGTCACGCTGCTGCTGCTTGGCGCGCTGGCGCTGCAGCTGAGCTACCAGGCCACGCGCGCGCCCCGCCAGCGCGCCTTGTCGAGCCTGGCGCAGGCGCCACCGCTCGATGTGCTGCGCCTGGCCAGCCTGGGCGAACCGGTGGCGCTGGCCAAGGCCATGACGCTGCACGCGCAAGGCCAGGACGCGGCCGGCACACCGCTCAACAGCATCGATTACACGGCCTTGCGCAGCTGGTTCGAGCGCATCGTCGACCTCGATCCGCGCGGGCAGGCGCCCTTGCTGGCCGCCAGCCAGGTGTACGCCGCCAGCACCGACCCGGCGCGCATGCGCATCATGCTCGATTTTGTCTACCGCCGGTTCGGCGAAGACCCCGACCGGCGCTGGCCGTGGCTGGCGCATGCGGCGCTGGTGGCGCGCCACCGGCTGCACGATGCGGCGCTGGCGCGCCAGTATGCGCACGCCATCCGCACGCGCACCACGCCTGGCGTGCTGCCCGCGTGGGCGCGCCAGATGGAATTGTTCATCCTCGACGACATGGGCGAGGACGACAGCGCCAAAGCGCTGATCGGCGCCATGCTGGCCACCGGCCAGGTCAGCGATCCGCGCGAACTGGCGTGGCTGGAACGGCGCCTGCACGACATTTCGGCGCGCCAGCGCCAGGCCCATCCTTGATAGGCTAGAATAATGTGCAGGAATAGATGTGCATGAATAGTGCGCCGCCACCACAGAGAGAATGCCATGCAACGACAACAAGGCTTTACCCTCGTCGAAATCGCCATCGTGCTGGTGATCATCGGCTTGCTGCTTGGCGGCGTGCTCAAGGGCCAGGGGCTGATCGACAGCGCCAAGGTCAAGAACATCATCCAGCAATCGAATTCGCTGTCGGCGGCGGTGAACGCCTACCAGGATAAATTTCGCGCGCTGCCGGGCGACGACGTGCTGGCCACCACCCATGTGGCGGGCGCGACAGCGAATGGCAATGGCGACGGCCAGATCACCGAATACCTGTCGGCGCCGCAGCACCTGGCCTTGTCCGGCTTCATTACCGGCGCCTACAACGGCAGCACCGACTTCATGACCAGCGCCCAGGGCGGCGCGGTGTACATCTACAACGACGCCGTGGGCGGACGCAGCGGCAACGGTTTGCGCTTCGACAACCTGCCCGACTCCTTCGCCCAGCAGCTCGACAGCAAGCTCGACGACGGCGTCGCCAGCACCGGCGCCGTGCGCGCGACCGCCCCGTACACCAACACCGGCAGCATCGTCACCCGCACCGCCTTGTTTTTCTGACCCTACCGCAAGGACCCATGTTTCCTACCTCCCAGCGCCGGCGCGTGTACTTGATGCGCCATGGCAGCGTTACCTATTTCGACGCCGGCGGCAAGCCCTTCCTTCCCGAAACCGTAGCACTCAACGAGCAAGGCTGCGCCCAGGCCAGTGCCGCCGGGCATGCCTTTGCCGCCGAAGGCATCCACTTCGACCGGGTGATCGTCTCCGGCCTGCCGCGCACGGTTGAAACGGCCACGCGCGTGCTCGCGGCGACGGGACAAGGGATAGACATCGACATCTGGCCGGAGTTCGAAGAAATTCGCGGCGGGCGGCTCTCGACCATTGCCGATGCCGATCTCAAGGAAGCGTTCACGGGGGCGTTCGAAGGCATGGTTGGTGAAGACAAGCGCTTTTTGGGAGGCGAATCGGTTGGCCAGCTGATGGACCGGATCCACCCGGCGGTGACGCGTTTGCGCGGCCAGGACGACTGGGGCACGGTGCTGCTGGTGCTGCACGGGGGCGTGAACTGTGCGATTTTATCGTTGGCGCTGACGGGGCAGCGCATATTCCTGGGCGGGCTATCGCAAACGGCCGGCTGCATCAACGCGCTCGACGTCGGTGAAGCCGAGGGCGACTGGGTAGTCCGTTTCGTCAACTACTCCCCGCCGGCCCCGCTGCAAACGAGCACCCGCAGCACCACGATGGAACAACTGTACGAGCAATACCGCCTTTCTCGCTGACTGTGACATCAGCAACACCCCTCAACCGGGGTCAGAGCTTTAACTTGAAACATTTCTCAATTGCGGTCAGACCCTAATGGCGTTAAGTTAAGCGGCTTTCTGGCCACAAGCCTAAAAACCGTCTTTCCCGCCTGCGCGGGAAAGACGGAGCTTAAGTTAACGCCATTAAGGTCAGACCCCGGTTGTAGGGGTTGTGGAAGATATCGCGGGAAATTGGCGAAGGATTGCAGTAGGAATTCGCCTCAGGGCACTCTTGCGCGCGTCGCCTTCCCTCTCAAAAGACGTCAATCCTTAACCAAAAAAATGTCCTCATAGCAACCAGGGGTCTGACCTCTGATTCGCAATATTTCTTCGACTTTTCACGTTTTATCGCTACCTGTGCAACTATTGCTAATTAATGCTCTGACCCCGGTTGTAGGAAAAGCAGAAATTAGTACGATCGTTCTATTCATGAGCTAGAATAGATCTCACCTAACCAGCAGGAGACATGATGTTCGAGGAAATGATGGGGACCAAGCCGGTCTCGGAGCGCCAGAAATTCGACGTCGATGCCCTCGACGCTTATCTGCGCGCGCATGTGCAGGGCTATCCCGGCGGCCCGCTGGAGGTCGTGCAGTTCAAGGGCGGCCAGTCCAATCCCACCTTCAAGATCAGCGCCGGCGGCCAGCATTATGTGTTGCGCACCAAGCCCGGCCCGGCCGCCAAGCTGTTGCCGTCCGCTCACGCCATCGAGCGCGAATTTCGCGTCATGGATGCCTTGCAGAAAGCCGGCTTTCCCGCCGCCCGCCAGTACGCGCTGTGCATCGACGAGTCGGTCATCGGGCGCGCCTTCTATGTCATGGAATTCGTCGACGGCCGCGTGCTGTGGGACCAGTCCCTGCCCGGCATGACGCCAGCCGAACGCGGCGCCATCTACGACGAATTGAACCGTGTCATCGCCACCCTGCACACAGTCGACTACGCCGCCATCGGGCTGGCCGACTACGGCAAGCCCGGCAACTATTTCGTGCGCCAGATCGAACGCTGGACACGCCAGTACCAGGCCTCGGTCACCGAGCCCATCGAGGCCATGGACCAGCTGATCGCCTGGCTGCCGCATCACATTCCGCCAGGCGACGATACGGCCATCGTGCATGGCGACTTCCGCCTCGACAATATGATCTTCCACCCGACCGAGCCGCGCATCCTCGCTGTGCTCGACTGGGAACTGTCGACCCTGGGCCATCCGGCGGCGGATTTTTCCTACCATTGCATGAGCTGGCACATCGCACCCGGCCAGTTCCGCGGCATCGCCGGACTCGACCTGGACGCACTCGGCATTCCCACCCAGGAAGCCTACATCGCCGCGTACGCGGCGCGCACCGGCAAGATCATCCGCATCGAGGATTTCAATTTTTACCTGGCCTACAATATGTTCCGCCTGGCCGGCATCATGCAGGGCATCATGAAACGCTACGTCGACGGCACCGCGTCGAGTGCCCAGGCCCTCGAGAATGGCAAGGCCGCCCGCCCGATGGCCGAACTCGGTTGGCAGTATGCGCAGCGCGCCATTTCTCTTTCCAAGGAAAACCAATGAACTTCGATTACTCCGACCGCTGCAAAGCATTGCAGGCGCGCCTGCTCGCCTTCATGGACCAGCACGTTTATCCGAACGAAAACGCCTTCAGGCAGGAAGTCGACAATAACGGCACCCAGAAGGGCAACCGCTGGATTCCAACCGCGTTGATCGAGCGGCTCAAGCCGCTGGCGCGCGAACAGGGCCTGTGGAATCTGTTCCTGCCGAAATCGGTGCGCGCGCCGGAAGGATTGTCGAACCTCGACTACGCGCCGCTGTGCGAAATCATGGGCCGGGTCGGCTGGGCGCCGGAAGTGTTCAACTGCGCCGCGCCCGACACGGGCAATATGGAAACGATCGAACGCTACGGCAGCGAAGAACACAAGCACACCTGGCTCGAACCCTTGCTGCGCGGCGATATCCGCTCGGCCTTCGCCATGACCGAACCGGCCGTGGCCTCGTCGGACGCGACCAATATCGAAACCCGCATCGAACGAGACGGCGGCGACTATGTGATCAATGGGCGCAAGTGGTGGATTTCGGGCGCGGGCGATCCGCGCTGCAAGATCTTCATCGTCATGGGCAAGACCGACCCGCTAGCGGCGCGCCATGCCCAGCAATCGATGATCCTCGTTCCCGCCGACACACCCGGCATCACCATCGTCCGCCCGCTGCCGGTGTTCGGTTACGACGACGCCCCGCACGGCCACTGCGAAATCCTGTTCGAGAACGTGTACGTGCCAGCCTCCTCCCTCTTGCTGGGCGAGGGGCGCGGCTTCGAAATCGCCCAGGGCCGCCTGGGACCGGGCCGTATCCACCATTGCATGCGCGCCATCGGCGTGGCCGAGCGCGCGCTGGAGCTGATGTGCCTGCGCCTGAACAGCCGCGTTGCTTTCGGTAAAAAGATATCCGAGCAGGGGGTGTGGCGCGAGCGCATCGCCGAGTCGCGCATCCAGATCGACACGGCGCGCCTGCTGACGCTCAAGACCGCGGCGTTGATGGATACTGTAGGCAACAAGCACGCCCAGGCGGAAATCGCCATGATCAAGGTACTGGCGCCGAACGTGGCCCAGCAGGTGCTGGACTGGGCGATCCAGGCGCATGGCGCGGCCGGCGTGTCGGACGAGTTCCCGCTGGCCTACCAATGGGCCGGCAACCGCACCCTGCGCCTGGCCGACGGGCCGGACGAAGTACATCGCAACGCCATCGCCAAGATCGAACTGGCCAAGCATGTCAAGCTGGGCGAAGACCTGGCGCTGCCGATCACCCGCTCCTGAACCGCCGCCAGCGCGCCAGCAACAGCTCTTGACCGTTTCTCAACCGGGGCCTGACCCTAATGGCGTTAAGTTAAGCGGCTTTCTGGCCACAAACCTAAAAACCGTCTTTCCCGCGCAGGCGGGAAAGACGGAGCTTAAGTTAACGCCATGAAGGTCAGACCCCGGTTCAGTGTTGCTGGCCGATATGGCAAGTGCAAAGCCGCGCACGACTGGCGTAAAGTGCTTTGAAGAAAACGCCTGCTCGGCTACCATCGTTCCCAGAGCGGTGCGTGGCGCCGCGTTTGATGCGACGAAAGGTGCGGGCAGTGTCGTTTTCATCGCGTCCCCCCCTCCCCTCGATCCGCTCGAAGACCGCCACCCTGGTCCTCGCCTGCGCCGTGCCGACCCTGGTCGGCTTTGCCGCCCTGTCCTACGATTCCTTCCGGCGCGAACGGGCCGACCTGCTGGGCGATGCCGAACGGCTGGCGCAAAACGTGCTCATGGCCGTCGAGCGCGATCTCGATGCCGGCGAAACCGCCGCCCGCGCGCTGGCCAGCTCGCCCAGCCTGACCCGCGCCGACCTGGCCGAGTTCCACCACCAGGCGCGCTCGATCCTCGGCCCCGAGTTCCCCGGCGACGCCTTCGTGCTGAGCGACCTCGATGGCAAGCCCCTGCTCAACACCCGCGTCGCCCACGGCCTGCCCCTGCCGCCCAACGGCAACGCCGAGACCATCCGCCAGGTGGCCCGCAGCGGCCAGGCCGCCACCTCGGACCTGTACCGCGCCAGCCCCAGCGCCCCCTACACCGTGTCGGTCGAGGTGCCGGTGCGGCGCCAGGGCGAGGTGGTGTACGTGCTGTCGGCCCAGTTGCGCCCGGAGCGCTTTAACCAGTTGCTGGCCGAGCAGCGCCTGCCGCCGCGCTGGAACGCGCAGGTGTTCGACCGGCGCGACATCTTTGTCGCGCGCAGCATCGCCCCCGACAAATTCATCGGCTCGCCGGCCCGTCCCGAAATGGCCGCGCTGGCGCGGCGCGCCAACGCCGGCACGCTCGAACTGACCGCGCGCGAGGGCCACCGCGTCATCTCCAGCCTGCAGCGCTCTCCCAAGCGCGGCTGGTACGCCACCGTGGCCCTGCCGCGCGACGCCGCCTACGACGACATGCGCGAGGCCCTGGCCAGCATGTTCCTCAGCGTGGCCGCGCTGCTGGTGGTCGGTTTCGCCGCCGCCTGGACCATCGGCGGCGTGATCGGGCGCTCGGTGCGCTCGCTGTGCGCGCCGGCGGCGGCGCTCGGGCGCGGCGAGCCGATGGTGCTGCCGCCGATGCGGATCCGCGAAGTGGCCGAGGTGGCCGGCGCCCTCATGCACATGGACGGCGAGCTGCAACGCTACCGCAACAACCTCGAAACCCTGGTCGCCGGGCGCACCGGCGAACTGCAACGCGCCAACGCCCTGCTCGAAACGGTCTACGCGACCGCGCCGGTTGGCCTGGCCCTGCTCGATACCGACCTGCGCGTGGTCATGGTCAACGACTACCTGGCCGCCATCAATGCGATCCCGGTGGCCGATCACCTGGGGCGCACCCTGCCCGAGTTGCTCGGGCCCCTAGGCGAGCAGTACGAGCAGGCCTACCGCCAGGTGCGCGATACCGGCCTGCCGATCCAGTCGGTGCATGAATCGCGCTCGGTGCCCGGCTCGCCCGATGTGGAGAGCCACTGGGTGGTCAGCTACCATCCGGTGTTCGGGGCCGACCACGCGCTGGTCGGCATCAGCGCCGTGGTGCTCGATGTGAGCGAACGCAAGCTGCTGTCGGAGCGCCTGCGCGACGTCAACGAGCAGTTCCGCGCGCTGTACGAAATGTCGGGCGACGCCCATATGCTGATCGCCCAGGGCGCCGGTTTCATCGGCGGCAACCAGGCCGCCGTGCGCATCTTCGGCTGCACCGGCATCGAGCAATTCCTGACCCTGTCGCTGGCCACCACCTCGCCCGAATTCCAGCCCGACGGACGGCGCTCGGCCGACAAGGCCGAACAGTTCATCCGCTACGCGATCGAGACCGGCAGCCATCACTTCGAGTGGCTGCACATGCGCCGCGACGGCGCCCTGTTCAACGCCGATGTGCTGCTCACCAGCGTCAACATCGGCGGCAAGGGCATCTTGCAGTCGACCGTGCGCGATATCAGCGAGCGCGTGGCCGCCGAAAAAGCGCTGCGCGCCACCAGCGAACGCCTGGAGCAGAGCGAGCGCTTCATCCGCACCGTCACCGACAACGTGCCCGGCATGGTCGCCTACTGGGATGCGGAGCTGCGCTGCCAGTTCGCCAACCGCCTGTACCTGGAGCTGTGCGGGCGCAGCGCCTTTGAGATGACTGGCGCCAGCATGGACGATGTGCTCGGACCCGACACCATGGCCGACATCGCTCCCCACCTGCGCGAGGTCCTGGCCGGCAAGGCCACCCACTTCGCGCGCGAGCTCACTTCGGCCTCCGGCGAGCTGCGCCACACCTGGGCCAACTATATCCCCGACTTCGATGAGGATGGCGCGGTGCGCGGCTTTTACGTACTGATCTCCGACGTGTCGGAACTGAAACGCACCGAGTTGCGCCAGCAGTCGCTCAACGAGCAGTTGATCGGCGCGCTGGAACGGGCCGAATCGGCCAGCAGCGCGAAAAGCGAGTTCCTGGCCAATATGAGCCACGAAATCCGCACGCCGATGAACGCCATCATGGGCCTGGCGCGCCTGCTCGAAGAAAGTTCGCTGGAACGGCGCGAGCGCAGTTATGTCGCCAAGATCAAGATGTCGACCCGCTCGCTGATGGGCATCCTCTCCGACGTGCTCGATTTTTCCAAGATCGAGACGGGCCAGCTGGCGCTGGAAGCGGCGCCTTTCAGGCTGTGCCAGGTCCTCGACAGCATGTCGGTGCTGTTGTCGGCCAACGCCTGGGGCAAGGGCGTGGAGCTGGTGTACGCGGTGGCGCCCGATGTGCCGCTGTCGGTGGTGGGCGACGCGCTGCGCCTCGAGCAGGTGCTGCTGAACCTGATCGGCAATGCGATCAAGTTCACCGACCAGGGCGAAGTGGTGTTGTCGATTACCCGCCGCGGCGAGGACGACGGCGTGCTGGTGCTCGACTTTTCGGTGCGCGACAGCGGCATCGGCATCGCGATTGAACAGCAGGAGCACATGTTCGACGCCTTCTCGCAGGGCGACAGCTCGACCAGCCGCAAATACGGCGGGACCGGCCTGGGACTGGCGATCTGCCGCCGCCTGGTCGGCCTGATGGGCGGCGCCCTGGGCGTGCGCAGCGAACTTGGCGCCGGGGCCGAGCTGTATTTCGATGCGGCCTTCGGCGTGGCCGCCCCCGACGACGCGGCCGTGCTGCCCGAGTTGCCCGACTTGCCGGGCGGCGCCGTCCTGTCGGTGCTGGTGGTGGACGACAACCGCAGCGCGCGCGCCGCCATCGCACAGATGTGCGCCGGCGTCGGCTGGCGCGTCGAGAGCGCCGCCAGCGGCGCCGAGGCGCTCGAACGCTTGCGCGTGTCCAGCCGCGCCGGCGCGCCCTTCGACCTGATGTTCCTCGATACGGCGATGGCGGAACTGGACGGCATCGCCGTGTTGACCTACGCGCGCGCCGATCCGGCCATCGCCATGCCGCGCTGCGCGCTGATGGTGGCCGAGAGCGCGCGCGAGCAGCTGGTCGGCCTGCAGGATGACCTCAAGCTCGACGCCATCCTCAGTAAACCGGTGACGCGGCTGGCGCTGATGGCGGCGGCGCTCGAACTGCAGACCGGGAAGGCAGCCCCCGACGCGAACGCCGAAACGCCGCTGGCCGGGCGCCTGAAGGGCATGTACGTACTGCTGGTCGAGGACAACCCGATCAACCAGGAGGTGGCCAAATACATCTTGCTGCACGCCGGCGCCGCGGTCGATATCGCGGGCAACGGGCGCATCGCGGTGAGCATGCTGGCCGACGCCCCCAGTCGCTACGACGCAGTGCTGATGGATATCCAGATGCCGGTAATGAACGGTTACGAGGCGGCCGAAGCGATCCGGCGCATGGGCATCGCGGCGCTGCCGATCATCGCGATGAGCGCCAACGCGATGGAGGAAGACCGCCGCCACGCGATCGCGGCCGGCATGAACGCCCATGTGGCCAAGCCGATCGATGTGGACGACATGGTCGATACCCTGATCCGGGTGTGCGCGCGCAACGAGTTGCGCGATGCCGGCCAGGACGCGGGCACCCCCGCGGCGGCGCCCGGCGACGGCCACGCGCCCCGCGCCACGGCGCCCGGCGGCGCGCCGCGCATCGACATCCCCGGCATCGACCTGGCATCGACCTTGCCGCGTTTCGGTGGTCATCTCGACAATTTTGTGACCTTGTTCAAGCGTTTCGAGAGTTCCCAAGGGGAGACCCTGGACGAGGTGCGCGCGCTGCTGCGCGGCGAGCGGCGCCAGGAAGCGATCCAGCTGGTACACCGCTTGCGCGGCGTGGCGGCCAACCTGGGGGCGAGCGAGCTGGCGGCGCTGGCGTTCGATTTTGAACAAGCCTTGCGCAGCGCCGGCAGCGCCGAGCTGACGGTGCGCCTGGGCGCCCTCGACAAGGCGCTGCAGGCGGTGTTCGAGACGGCGCGCGCCCTGCCCGCGCCGGCCACCGCCGGCGTACGGCCCGGGACACAAGACCCCGCACAACTCGACGCGGCGCTGGCGGAACTGCTTGGTTTGCTTCAGAATAACAACCTGAAGGCGATGTCGGCTTTCGACGCCCTGCGTCCGGCACTGGACGCGACCCTGGCCCCGGCCGTGGTGGGCGCGCTGGGCGACGCCGTTGCCACGCTCGGTTTTGCCAACGCCGCGCTGCAGGTGCAAGAGATTTTGAAGCGAAGGGACCATGCATGAGTTGGACCGATATGGCAAGGAACGGACGGATCCTGATCGTCGACGACGCGATGGAAAACATCCAGATCCTGCACCAGGCCTTGCAGGACGAGCACGAGGTGGTGTTTGCGATGAACGGCGCCAAGGCGATGCATATCGCCCAGACCCAGCGTCCCGACCTGATCCTGCTCGACGCGATGATGCCCGACATGGACGGCTACGCGGTGTGCCGGGCCTTGCGCGAGTCGGGCGCGACACGCGATATCCCGATCATTTTTGTCACCGCCCTCAAGACGCCCGAGGATGAAACGCGCGCGCTGGAAGCCGGCGCGGCCGACTTCATCACCAAGCCGGTCAACGCGGCGGTGGTGCGGGCGCGGGTGCGCACGCAGCTGACCGTCAAGCGCCAGAGCGACGCGCTGCGCGAGCTGACCCTGACCGACGGCCTGACCGGGGTCGCCAACCGGCGCGGCTTCGACGAGGCGATGGATACCGAATGGCGGCGCTGCGCGCGCGCCAAGACGCCGCTGGCGCTGATCATCGCCGACATCGACCATTTCAAGGCGTACAACGACGCCTACGGACACCAGGCCGGCGACGACAGCCTGGTGCGGGTGGGCGCGGCGATGCGGCGCGCGGCGGCGCGCCCGCAGGACCTGGTGGCGCGCTATGGCGGCGAGGAGTTCGTCATTTTGCTGCCGCAGGAAGACAAGCGCGGCGCCGAGGTGGTGGCCAGGAAGCTGCTCGACGAAATCGCCCAGCTGGCCATCCCGCACGAAAAATCGGGCGCGTCGCCGTGGCTGACCCTGAGCATGGGCGTGGCCAGCCTGATGCCGGCCGACGGCTTGAGCACCGGCGGCCTGATAAAAACAGCCGATGCGCTGCTGTACCAGGCCAAGGCGGGTGGGCGCAACCGGTATTGCTTGCAGGCCGATTAGGCGCCAAGCCCGCCGCCGCTGCCTCAGAGGTTGAGAGTTTTTCGGGCGTGCCCGAGCAGCGCGCCAGAGAGTGGCCGAGCTAGGCGCAAAGCACAGCCATAGCTCGGGCTATGGCGAGCATTTGCAACGACGCGCGGGCGCTTTCCGGCGTGATGAGCGGGCATGATCGAAAGACTCTCAGCCTCTCAGGCCAAGGTCAGGCGTTCCAGCGGCGCCCTCCCCTTGGCATTGGCGCTGGCCATCCCCGGCGCCGGCCCGCGCCCGCCTGATCCTGCAAGGCCGCCGCCGCCGAGCGCTGCGCCAGGTTGCGCACCTCGCTGGCAACGACCGCAAAGCCGCGCCCCTGCTCGCCGGCGCGCGCCGCTTCCACCGCCGCATTCAACGCCAGGATATTGGTCTGGAACGCGATCGATTCGATCACGCCGATGATGTCGACAATCTTGCGCGACGATTGCTTGATCGCCCCCATCGTCTCGACCACCTGCGCCACCACGGCCGCGCCCTGCTGCGCCACCCGCGACGCCGCCATGGCCAGCTGCTTGGCCTGGCGCGCATTGTCGGCATTGCGCTTGACGGCGCGGTGAGGGAACGCGTGATCAACCAGCCGGACAAGGCGCCGGTCACCAGCGCGGGCAGGGTCTGGTCCAGCATGGTGGCCACGGCCGCATCGCGCTCCTGCGCGGCGAGGCGCTTGCCGACGGCGCCGAACGAGGCCACATAGGCCGCACGCTGCACCTTGATTTGCGCCAGCAGGTCGCGCCCTTCGGCGCCGCTGGCCAAGATCAAGGAAATCGATCTTCGCGGCCAGCAAGCTGTTTCAGTACTCTTCCCAGTCGTCCGGGCCGGCGGCGGCCACTTCACGCGTGCGTCCGACGGCCGGGGCGACCGCTCGCGTGGCGCTTTCCCCCGGCCCGCGTGTCGACAGCGCGCGCTGCGCGGGCCGGGCGCCGGTTTGCTCGGCGCCGGCCGGCAGCTTGAACACGCTGACCACGCCCGCCAGCGTTCCGGCCTGGTCCTGCAGCGCACCGGCGGCGGCGGCGGCTTGCTCGACCAGCGCGGCGTTTTGCTGCGTCACCTCGTCCATCTGCGTGATCGCCTGGTTGATCTGCTCGATGCCGGCCGTCTGCTCCACGCTCGCCGCCGTGATCTCGCCCATCATGTCGGCCACGCTCTTGATGCTCGTGACAATCGCCTGCATCGTCGTTCCGGCGCGGTCGACCAGCTCACTGCCCTGGGCCACCTTCTCCACCGAATCGTCGATCAGCATCTTGATTTCCTTGGCCGCCGCCGCCGAGCGCTGCGCCAGGTTGCGCACTTCGCTGGCGACGACCGCAAAGCCGCGCCCCTGCTCGCCGGCGCGCGCCGCCTCCACGGCGGCATTGAGCGCGAGGATATTGGTCTGGAACGCGATCGATTCGATCACGCTGATGATCTCGACGATCTTGCGCGACGATGCATTGATCGACCCCATGGTGTCGACCACCTGCGCCACCACCGAACCGCCCTGCACCGCCACGTGCGAGGCCGAAATGGCCAGCTGGTTGGCCTGGCGCGCATTGTCGGCATTCTGCTTGACGGTCGAGGTGAGTTCTTCCATCGACGACGCGGTCTCCTCCAGCGAGCTCGCTTGCTGCTCGGTGCGCGCCGACAAATCCATGTTCCCGCTGGCGATCTGGCTCGACGCGGTGGCAATCGCATCGGTCCCGTTGCGCACCTGGTTGACGATATTGCGCAGTCCCGCGTTCATCTCGCCCAGGGCCGCGAGCAGTTGCCCGGTCTCGCTGGACGAACCGGGCGCGATCGAGGCGCTCAGGTCGCCCGCCGCCACCGTCCTGGCCACCCGCACCGCGTCATTGATCGGCAGCGTGATCGAGCGCGTGATCGACCAACCGGCCAGCACCCCGATCACCAGCGCCGCCGCGCCCTGCCACAGCATCAGGCTGCGCGCGCTGGCGATGCTGCGGCCTACGTCGTCACTGGCCGCTTCGACCAGCCGCTTTTGCAAGGCGCCCAGGTCGCTGATCGAGGTTTGCAGGACGTCGAGCGCCGGCAGGCCCTCGGTGCGCATCAGGGCGGCCGCGTCATCGCGCTTGCCTTCGGCCATCAGCTTGTCGACGCGCGAATACGCGCCCACATAGACGGCCCGCTCGCGCGTGACCCGCTCCAGCAGATCGCGCCCTTCGCGCGACTCGACCAGTTTGTCGAGCGTCGCCAGCGCGGCGACGATCGACTTTTTGTTCACTTCGATGCGGGCGCGGATATTGGCCAGTTGCGCAGGATCGGTGACGATGAACAGTTCGAGCGTGCGGCGCGCATTGGCGCGCGTGCCGACATTGATCTCGTTGGCGGCCTCGGCCTTGACCCATTCGTGGTCGACCATGCGCCGGGTGCTGGCGCCGGCGCTGTTGAGCAGGGTGATGCCGGTGGCGATCAGGGCCGCCATCAACAGCAAAACGAGGCCGAAACCGGCCCCCAGACGAACACCGATCTTCAAGTTCGCAATTTTCATCCGTACTCCTGGCTGACGACCGTACGACGACAGGCTACCCGTCAGCTCATACTAGTCTCATCGGGCGCGCCATGCGGCCAGGATTGCCCCATGATTCCTGCTAGGTGCGATGGCAAGGGCGGTGGTGTAGGCGCGGCCGGGCGGCCCCGCCGGGTGCGGCATCAGTAGCGCCGGACCAGCAGTTCGGCCACGCAGACCGGCTTGGCGCCGCCCTCGCGCTCGACGATGACGCTCCATTCGAGCTGGGCGCCGCCGTCGATCGGCTCGACCCGCTGCAGCGTCAGGCGCGCGCGCACGCGGCTGCCGACCGGCACGGGGGCCGGAAAGCGCACCTTGTTCAAGCCATAGTTGACCACCATCCTGGCGTCGACCATGCGCAGCGCCCGGTCGAACAGGCCGGAAATGAGCGACAGGGTCAGGAAGCCATGCGCGACCGGGCCGCCGAAAGGCGACTCGCGCGCGCAGCGTTCCAGGTCGACATGGATCCACTGGTCGTCGTCGGTGGCGTCGGCGAACTGGTTCACGCGTTGCTGGGTGATCTCGACCCAGTCCGACACCGCCAGTTCCTGCCCCACCAGCGCCTGCATCTCGGCCAGGCTGGAAAATTCACGCATTGCCCGCCTCCTGCGGGCGACGCCCGAACATGCCCATGCCTTCGATGGTGCATGCCACCTCGCCGTGCTGGTTGACGGCCTGCCACGTCGACCAGACCACGCCACGATCGGGACGCGAGAGCGATGGCTTGAGCTGCGTGGTGATGTAGCTGACCGTCAGCGTGTCGCCGGCGCGCACCGGTTGCAGCCAGCGCACCTTGTCCAGGCCCGGCGAACCCATGCTCGACGAAGCGCCCAGCACACTGTCGACCACCATGCGCATCATCATGCTGCAGGTGTGCCAGCCGCTGGCGATCACGCTGCCGAAGATGGACGCCGCGGCCGCGTCATGGTCGACGTGGAAGGGCTGCGGGTCGAACTGGGTGGCGAAGGCGATGATTTCTTCCTCGCTCACAGTGCGGCTGCCCACGGCAATCTCCTGGCCGACGAAAAAGTCCTCGAAATACCATGTGTTCTTCTTCATGCCATGGCGCCCGTCGCAAAACCCGGCTGCGCGATGAAGCGCTGCAGGTGGTGGTCGGAGTCGCCCAGCGACAGCTCGATCATGGTCAGGCGCTTGAAGTGGTGCGCGGCCGCCAGTTCGTCGGTCACGCCCATGCCGCCGTGCAGCTGGACCGCCTGCTGGCCGACGAACCTGAGCGCCTGGCCGACGCGGAACTTGGCCGCCGAAACGGTGCGGCGGCGTTCTTCCACGTCGGAAGAGGCCAGGCGCACCGCGGCCAGCAGCGCCATCGAGCGCGCCTGCTCCAGGTGGATGTACATGTCGGCCATGCGGTGCTGCAGCGCCTG
The DNA here is from genome assembly GCF_011682185.1 of Massilia genomosp. 1. Lineage (NCBI taxonomy): Bacteria > Pseudomonadati > Pseudomonadota > Betaproteobacteria > Burkholderiales > Oxalobacteraceae > Massilia > Massilia genomosp. 1. The sequence goes on along the minus strand of NZ_WHJF01000050.1, from coordinate 22,154 downwards.
GAACTTGCCGATCGGCGCGCCGAACTGGGTGCGCGTCTTGAGGTAGTCGAGCGTGGCGGCGAAGATCGCTTCCATCGCCCCCAGCGCTTCGGCGCACAGCAAGCCGGCGCCGTAATCGGCGCCGGCGTCGAGCAAGTCCCAGCCCTGGCCCTCGACGCCGATCAGGCTACCAGGCGGCACCTGGACGTTGGCGAAAGTGACGTCGGCGGCGCGCTGGCCGTCGAGGGTGCGATAATCGCGCACGGTCACACCAGGCGCGTCGAGCGGCACCACGAACAGCGACACGCCATCCGCGCCGCGTTGTTCGCCGCCGCTGCGCGCCGAGACAATCAGGCTGCCGGCCTGGCCGCCATGCACCACCACGCTCTTGTGGCCATTGAGGAGGTAGCCGCCGGCGTTGGCGACGGCGCTGGTGGCGATGTCCAACAGGTCATGGCGCGCCTGTTTCTCGGCCAGCGCGCAGGCCAGTTTGAGTTCGCCGCCGGCCACTTGCGCCAGCAGCTCGGGATGCTGGCCGCCCAGCGCCAGGAAATGCGCACCGAGCACGGTGGCGAAATACGGTTCGACCACCAGGCCGCGCCCGAGCTCCTGCATGACGACGAACATGTCGACCGCCGTGCCGTTGAAACCGCCCTGCTCTTCCGGCACCGGCAGCGCCAGCATGCCCAGTTCGGCCAGCGCGGCCCACGCGGCGTCCGAGGTGCCGGCGCTTGAATGAACGATTTTCTTGCGCGCCTCGAAGCTGTAGTCCTTGCTCACCCAGCGCTTGAGGGCATCGGCGAAGGCCAGCTGTTCTTCCTTGAAGTTGAAATCCATGTTCAGTCCCTCACAGGCCCAGGATCATCTGGGTGATGATATTGCGTTGAATCTCGTTCGAGCCGCCATAGATGGAGGTCTTGCGGAGATTGAAGTAGTGCGCGGCCAGCGGCGCGGCGTCGTCATCGTCGAACACGCTGTGCGGCGTTTCCGATTCGAGGTAGGCGGCATCGAACGGCAGCGCCATCGGGCCGACCGCTTCGACCATCAGTTCCGTGAGCGTCTGCTGGATTTCGGTGCCGCGCACCTTGAGCACCGACGCTTCCGGTCCGGGCGCCTTGTGCTCCTGCGCCAGCACGCGCATGACGGTCATCTCGAGCGCCATCAGTTCGATCTCGAGCGTGGCTACCTTGGCGGCGAACAGCGGGTCCGCGATCAGCGGCTTGCCGTTCTTGTTGCGCGTGGCGGACAAGCGCTTGAGCGAAGCCAGTTCGCGCTTCGAGCGGCCGACGGCGGCAATCCCGGTGCGTTCGTGCCCGAGCAGGTATTTGGCGTAGGTCCAGCCCTTGTTCTCCTTGCCGACCAGGTTCCGCACCGGCACGTACACGTTATCGAAGAACACTTCGTTCACTTCGTGGTCTTCGTCGAGCATGATGATCGGACGGACCGTCACGCCGGGGCTGTGCATGTCGATCAGCAAAAAAGAAATGCCTTCCTGTTTGCGCACGCCGCTGTCGGTGCGCACCAGGCAGAAGATCATGTCGGCATGCTGGGCCAGGGTGGTCCAGGTTTTCTGGCCGTTGACGACATAAAAGTCGCCATCGCGTTCGGCGGTCGTCTTGAGCGATGCCAGGTCGGAGCCGGCGCCCGGTTCCGAGTAGCCCTGGCACCACCAGTCTTCGCACGAGAGGATGCGCGGCAGGAAGTGGGCTTTTTGTTCGTCGCTGCCGAAGGCCATGATGACCGGGGCGACCATGTTCACGCCGAAGGGCAGGATCGGCGGGGTGCCGGCGCGCGCGCATTCGTCATCCCAGATGTGGCGCTGCACGGCGCTCCAGCCAGGGCCGCCGGATTCGGCCGGCCAGCCCGGCGCCACCCAGCCTTGCGCGGCCAGGATGCGGTGCCAGCGCACGTAATCGTCCTTCGCCAGGCGCAGGTGCTTGCGCACCTTTTGCTGCAGGTCGGCCGGCAGATTGGCGTCGAGAAAGGCGCGCGCCTGGTCGCGGAACGCCAGGTCCTCGCTCGTATAGTTCAGGTCCATACAGTCTCCTTTGTTATTATCGTCCAAAAAATAGCACGACCGTTCACAATGATTGTACCTGAAAAAATCGCCCTGGGAAGATGGCTTTTGCCGGTGCAATTTGGATGCACGGGCAGTGTCGGGAGGCGGTAAACTGTGGGCCCCGGATCACCTTTTATCGCCCCATTCAATGAGAACAGACAGCCGCCTTTCCCGCGTGCTCCATGTGCTGCTGCACATGGCCAGGCATGACGGCCCCTTAACGTCGGAACACATCGCCAGGATGCTCGATACCAATCCGGTGGTGGTGCGGCGCACCATGGCCGGCTTGCGCGAGGCCGGATATGTGACGTCCGGCGCGGGCAAGCACGGCGGCTGGTCGATGGCCTGCGACTTGCGCGCGGTGACCCTGCTCGACATCCATCGCGCGGTGGGCGGGCCGCATTTGTTCGCCATTGGGGTCGATAAGGCGCATCCCGACTGCGCTGTTGAAAAGGTGGTCAACCAGGCGCTGGGCGACGCGCTGCAACGGGCCGAAGCGATTTTGATCGAGAGCCTGGGCAATGTGGTGCTGGCCGACCTGGCGCGGCAGTTCGATCAGTTGTGCGTGGGCGGTGGCTGGGAGAAGGCGGCGCGGACAGGGAGCGCTGATGGCGGCAGATAGACCAACCAGAAAAGAATCGCAACTTGCTGGCGAACTAGGCCGGTTCGTGCAGCAGTATGCGCGGAAGGCGCCTGAAGGGAAGGAAGCAAACGACCGGCGTGATGATCGGAAGCTCGACGATAAAAATGAAACGCCTTTCGCCTCTGGACCTTTCCGAACTTCTCTCGGGAGAGGAATTCGGCCCGGTCGATCCCTGTCGAAAACAGACAATAGAAGATGACACGCCAGACAGGTAAACACGGGCGGGTGTCATCGCTCTGGCAGGAAAAACTGCGTGGCGGACGTCTCCAACACCGCACCGGGCAATGTAGCCGGCAAAGGGATGCGCAATCGCTTCGCCTTTCAGCTGCATGATCTTGCAAATGAAAGACAGACCCCGCATATCTGGCCCCACGTCAAGCCGTTAAACCGTTATGATCGACGAACTTTTTCGGGGCAAGGTGGGAGCAGTCGAACATCCGATAGCGCCCGCCTCCGTCTACTTTTAAGTACCATCAACATTCAGCCCGGCCACATGCGCAGGGCAATAGGAGAGAAAAATATGTTCAATCACATCATGGTAGGTTCAAACGACATCGAGCGCTCGAAGCGCTTCTACGACGCGCTGCTCGGCATGCTCGGCGCCGGCGAGCCGATTCGTAACGTGGCCGCTTCCGGTCACACCCGGCTGTTCTACCGCCACGATGGGAACACGTTTTGCATCACCGAGCCGATTAACGGTGAACAAGCGACCTGCGCCAATGGCGCGACCATCGGCTTCAAATGCAGTTCGCCCGAGCAGGTAACGCAATTTCACGATGTCGCGCTCGCACATGGCGGCGTCACTTGCGAAGGCCCGCCAGGTTTGCGGGAAAGCGACATGGGCGCCATGTATCTGTCCTACGTTCGCGATCCGGACGGCAACAAACTCTGCGCGCTGCACCGTCCCAAGTAGGTTGCCGAACGAGCGCGCCAGGTAGCCGGCAAAAAGGTGAGCCAGACCTGACCACGCCCGGCTCACGACACTGCAATTGCCTCATCACGCTGCGTAAACGCAGACGGGGCCGTCAGGCCCCGTCGCTGCAACTTACCGCATCCCTACTCAGTTACCGGCTTTGACCGCCGGCAGGTAAGGCATCAGGCGCGCCGCCATGCGCGTATCGCCCTTGAGCATCTCGATCTCGTCCGAGAGAATATGCGCCGCTTCCTGCAACATCACGTCCTTGGCGTCCTTGGCCGCTTTTTCGGCGGCCAGTTCGGATGCCAGGTTGCGCTCGTCGGCCTGCAAGCCATCATCCTGGCGGTTCGGCTTGGTAGCGGCGGCTTTGCTCATCTTGGCCGGCGGCGCCAGCTTGCTGCGCGCATCCTTGGCGTCGCTCACATCGGCCGGCTCGTCGGTGACGGCGGCGCGCAGGGCCAGCTGGCGCGCTTCGCGCTGCTTGGCCTTCGCTTCGAGCGCATCGCGTTCCTTGCGGCGCACCGCTTCGTTGAGCGAAATCACGTTGTCCTTGCGCAGTTTACGCAGCTCGGCCATGTCTTCCTGCAAGTACTGGAAGTCCTTGTCCTTGGCAATGCGCGTTTCGTGACGTTTTTGCAGCGGGGCAATCAATTGCTTCAGATTGCCCGACGGCGTATACACCGCCGGCTTGATGGCCACCCACGGCAAGGCATTGTCGTAGCTCGATTCGCCGAAGCCTTCCGGGTCGGACGTGACCGGCATCTTGATGTCGGGCGTGACGCCACGCAACTGCGTGGTGCCGCCGTTGATGCGGAAGAATTGCGCGATCGTCATCTTGAGCTCGCCATAGCGGGCTTTTTCGCCGGGGTTGCCACGGTCGAGGTTGACCAGGGTCTGGACCGTGCCCTTGCCGAAGCTCGGCTCGCCCAGTACCAGGCCACGGCCGTAATCCTGGATCGCGGCGGCAAAAATTTCGGACGCCGAGGCCGAGCCACGGTTGATCAGCACGCCCATCGGGCCATCCCAGGCCAGGCCGGCCTGGGTGTCGCTCTCGACCGCCACGCCGCCGTCGGCGCTGCGCTGCATCACGACCGGGCCCTTGTCGATGAACAGGCCGGTCAGCTCGACCGCTTCGCCCAGGGCGCCGCCGCCATTGTTGCGCAGGTCGATCAGCACATTGTCGACCTTATCTTTCTTGAGCTCGCCGAGGATGCGGGCCACGTCGCGCGTGGCGCTCTTGTAGTCCTTGTCGCCGCGGCGGCGCGCTTCGAAGTCGAGGTAGAAGGTTGGCAAGGAAATCACGCCAACCCGGCGCTTGACGCCGCCATCCTTGACTTCGATGATGGTTTTCTTGGCGGCCTGCTCTTCCATATTGATTTTCTTGCGCACCAGCGCCACCGTGACGGTCTTGCCGTCGGTGCCGGCGTCGACCGGCAGCACGTTCAGGCGCACCACCGATTCCTTCGGACCACGGATCAGCTGGACCACGTCGTCGATGCGCCAGCCGAGCACGTCGGTGAAGCCCGGCGAATCGGCCTGGGCCACGCCGACGATGCGGTCGCCCACTTTCAGCTTGCCGGACATGCCGGCCGGGCTGCCGACCACGATTTCGCGGATGACGGTGTAGTCTTCGCGCTGCTGCAGCACGGCGCCGATGCCGTCGAGCGAGAGGCGCATGGAAATCGCAAAATTGTCGGCCGAGCGCGGGCCGAGGTAGTTGGTGTGCGGCTCGATCGAGGTGGCGTAGGCGTTCATGAAGGTCATGAACACGTCTTCGCTGTCGACCTTGCCCATGCGGCCGACGTAGTTTTCGTAGCGCTTGTCGAGCGTTTCGCGGATCGACTTGTCGTCTTTACCAGCGAGCTTCAGGCGCAGCCAGTCGTTCTTGACGCGCTTGCGCCACAGGTCGCGCGCTTCCTCGATATTCTTTGGCCAGGCCGCTTTTTCGCGGTCGATCTGGAAGGTTTCGTCGATGGTGAAGTCGAACTTGCCTTTGAGCAGCTCACGCGAATACGCGAAACGCTCGTTGAAACGCTGCTGGTACAGGCTGTACATGGAAAACGGCGTGCTCAGGTTTTCGGCCTTGATCGCATCGTCGAGCCTGGTGCGGATCGGCTCGAAGCCGTCGATATCGCTCTGCAGGAAATGCAGCCGGTCGCTGTCGAGCGACTTGAGGTAGCGGTCGAAAATCTTTTCCGACATCGCATCGTCGAGCGGGGTGACCTTGTAATGGTGGCGTCCGAAGACCGTGGCGGCCCAGGCGGCGGCCTGGGTTTGCGTGGCAACCGGCTTGAGCGGCGTGGCGCCGGCTTTGGCAGGCTGGGCAACCGCCTTGACGGCTTGCGGGACTGCCGCTTGTGTCGTCGCGGCAAATGCCAGTGCGACCATCAACATGTGCTTCTTCATTCGTTGTCTCTCCGAGCGGGAACTGGTGTTATCTGCGGGCGAAACCGTGCAGTGCAAGGGCGCCCAGCCGCTAAATCGGCTACTGCTTCCGATTCTAACAGGATAGTGGCATAAGACAGGGCGAGCCACGCAGCGGCGCGAAACCGAGCTTACGGGCTGACGGCGCTACAGCTTCATGGATTTACAAATTGAAACAGGTGTGGGCGGAAGTGGAACACCGTCCAGCCCGCAGCGCCGATGATGAACAGATAAGGCCAGGAGCGCAGCGCGATGCGCCAGTCGACCATCGATGGCCAGAACGAGAGGAACTGGGGCGCCAGCGCCAGCGCAATGAGCAGGTCGCGCGTGTCGAACTGCCAGGCCTGGTGGCGCGTGCGCCACCAGGCCACGCAGAACGGCAGCAGCACAATCACCAGCGGCGCCAGGGCGGCCGGGGCGGCGTTGTACCAGCGCACCCGGGTCAAGGTGACCGAGCCCAGCTCCCAGTGGCGCCCGACCCGGCGCGGGATCACCGTAAACGAGGCGGGCCGAGCGCCGGTCAGCAGGCCGGCCACGAAATGGGCCAGCTCATGGCAGATGGTGCCGGCCACGGTGAACAGGAAAAAGAAGGGATGGGTCCCGGCCAGCACCCGGATCACCAGCGCCAGCGCGACCGAGGGCGCGAGGTAGAGAACGATGTCTTTCATGCTGCGGGGAATTGTCCGGCGTTCATCGCCGAACTTATACCATAGACCAGCCCGGCAAGACGCAGGCATGGTATCGTGCGCTCCCCTTACGCCGCACTGCGCCATGCCGATGTTGTTTACCACTGTCCGCCCTACCCCCCCCCAATTCGCCGGCGCTGAACGCGCAACTGGCCGACCTGGCGCATGCCCACAGCGAGCTGATGGCCGCCGTGCTCGGCGCAGTCCAGCCGGGCATGGCCACCGCCGAACTGGCCGACATGGCCCGCGAACAAGCGAAGAAACGGGCAATTGGCCTGACGATGCGCACCAACATGGGCTTTCCCGACGATATATCGGTGTGCCTCAATGCGCAGGCGATGAATGCGATTCCGGGCCGGACCACGCTGATCAAGGATGGCGACGCACTCAAGTTGGCAGTGTGCGGCACCGACGGCGCAGGCGCATTTTGCGTGCAGAACTGGAGCATGCAGGCCGGCACGATCCTGCCCCGACGACGCCTCCTGCTCGAGCACGCCCGCGCCTGCATCGACGCCGCCGTACCATTGTGCCGCCCCGGCGTGACCGTGTCGGCGCTGGTAGCGCAACTGGGCAAGTCGGCGCTCGACAAGGGGATCTTCATCTCGCCGCACTTTGCCGGCCATATGATCGGCGCACAACCGAACCTGCCGCCGATGATCGTGAAGCCGAAACGCTGGTTCGGCACCGACCATGTACTGACCGAAGGCACGGTGCTGTCGCTGTTCGTGCTGGCCCATGAGGGCAAGCCGACGCTGGCAGAGCGAGGCGATGGCTGGACCATGCTCGACCGCCAGGGTGGCCTGTCGGCGGCCTTCAGCCACATGGTGCGGGTGGCGAGCGCGCCGCAGGTGCTGACAGGGTCGTATCCCCTGTACGCTTGACGCCTAAGTAAGTGCTAGTAAAACTGGCAATCCCAGCGCCACTGGCCATCCGGCGCGCGGAAGAAGTAGCCGACGCCATTGTCGCCCCACATCCAGCCGACCTTCTCTTCCGAGCCGGCCTGGAACACAACGTCGTGAAGGCCGACGCCGTGTACGATTTCGTACGGATAGCCGCCTGCCTTGGCGCTCCCGGATCAGCCATCCTTCGCCGTGCGGCAGATCGAAGGGATGGCGCGACTGGTTGTGGAACAGCACCAGCAAGGCGACGTCGCGCAACTGCCCGGGGACGCAGGGCAGTCCGGCCACGCGGATTTGCAGCAGCGGGAACATCGGCTTGCCCTCAAACTCGGGCAAGGTTTCATGCGGCAAGCCGACCGCGCGCCCGAACCAGGACGTCAGCGGGTCCTGCGGCGGACGGAAACCGCCAGCCGTGGCCAGTGAGGCGCTGCGCAGGTGCTGGCGCAGCGCGTCCAGTTGCGCGCGGGCCACGGGATTCATGCTGCGCCGTTCTCGGACAAAAACCGCCTTGCGGTATCCAGACCACGTCATCCCCTCTGCACAAATGAATATCCCCGATGACACAACCGCGATGTAAACACAGCGCGGCGGCATCAGCGGGGACAAAATTGGATCACGGGCTCGCCAGCCCGGCCCGAAAGCGGCCGGATGGCATCAAATCGTTCTATTTATAGAACGCTTCGACCGTGCCTTTGAGTTTGATCAGCATTGGATGACCCTTGCGGTCCAGCGCTTTGCCGGATGGAATCTTGATCCAGCCTTCGCTGATGCAATATTCCTCGACATTCAGGTGCTCTTTACCGTTGAGCTTGATGGCGACGTCGCGTTCGAACGCCGCTTCATTGTGAAAAGGGCTGCGCGGGTCGATCGACAGGCGGTCGGGCAATGGGGGGAGTGTAGTGGTATCGTTCATGGACGAATTATCCCCCAGATCGGCGGCGAGTACAACGCTCTTCGGTGGCGCCTTTTGCGCCGATGGCAAGTATGGCATCATGCGCCTTTCGGGCGAGCTGCCCAACTTAAAAGGAAATCATGACAGCACTGACACGTTTCAGCGATGCGGAAGACGCCCTGCACGAGGGCCGCCACAACGAGGCGCTGCAAGGCTTTATCTGGTTCTACCAGCACGCCCTGGACGAAGATCCGGCGCTGGAAGAAATACGCTACTACCTGGTCGGCATGTGGGCCGAACTGGGCCGGGCCTACCCCAAGGCGCTCGACGCGCTGCGCACCGTCCGCGCCGACAAGGCCAAGGCACTGCTGGCCGGCGCCAACGACCGCGAAGCATTCTGGGATATCGTCATCATCGATTCGGAACTCGGCGATACGGCGGCGACCTATCAGTACTACAAGGCGCTGGCCGCAGCCTCGCCGGCCTTTGCCGCCGAGTGCGCGCTCATTGCCATGCCGGCCATTGTGGAGGCGCAGGACTACGCCCTGGCGGCAAAACTGATGCCGCCGGCCGAGCCGTTCGTGCGCGAGATGGCGCGCGTGCTCGAACAGGACATTGCGGCGATCAAGCAGCGCCCGTTCTCGCACTTACCCGAGCGGCGCGCCGAAATCACGACCTACGTCAGCGAAGTCCAGCGGGTACTCACCGTTTTGGCCGGCAATGGCGAGCTTGAGGACGCGGCCCGTATCGAGGCGCTGGCGGTGGGCCTGATCAAGAGCCCGTCGGTGCGCAGGGAGGTCGCGGCCGGATTGGGCAAGCGTTCCAGGGCGCGGGTTTCCTGAGCGCGTCGGCGGCGACCCGGGCGCGTCACACTGCCGCGTACGCGTGCAGCAGCGCGTCCTGGTTCGCCGCTTCGGCAATATGCAGCAACACCGTGTGCTTGAGTTCCACCAGCGGGTGCGCCGCGTCGTACTTGCAAAAGCCGAACACCTCCTCGATCGGATCGTCCGCATGCCCTGAAGTGGGAATGAAATGCTGGTCGGGGATATCGCCGAAGTCGAATGCTTCGATATTGGCCATATCGACCGCGTCGTCCCAGGAACTGCAATCGACGCCCCAGGCGATCATGTAGCGGCAACCGGACTTGACGATCCAGTCGCTCACCTGCGATTGCCATTCGGGCGCGACCGCCGCGTCGGCGATGACCACCATTTTGTACGGCGCCGGCTGCACCCGCCCTGTGGGCAGGCTGCCGGGCGCCAGATGAATATAGGTGACAGGATGGGACATGCAAACACCTCCTTACCCTCGGGCCGTGTCAGCCCGCGTAAAAACACCGGCCGCAGGCCTGGCGGTATTGCTCGTTCCCGCCAATCGACACTTGCTCGCCTTCCCTGATCCGCTTGCCCTGCTCGTCCACGCGGATGTTCATCGTGGCTTTTTTCCCGCAGGTGCAGATATTCTTCAACTCCTCGATGTCGTCGGCCAGCGCCAGCAAATAGGCCGAACCGGGAAACGGCTCGCCCCGGAAATCGCTGCGCAAACCATAGCAGATGACCGGCACGCCGCGCACCTGCGCCAACTGGTGCAGTTGCTGCACCTGGGCGGTCGATAAAAACTGCGCCTCGTCGACCAGCACGCAGGCCACTTTCGGCACCTCGATCAGGAAATCGGTTTCGCCATCGAAGATATCGACCTCGCGCTGCGGCCCCAGGCGCGATGTGACCTGCCCCACGCCGTAGCGGCTGTCGATCGCGGCCGTGTACAACTTGACCTGCTGGCCCTGCTCTTCATAGTTATGCGCGACTTGCAGCAGCGCTGTCGACTTGCCGGCGTTCATCGCCGAATACCTGAAATAAAGTTTTGCCACTGCATGTTCCCACCAATTGAAGCGCGTCATTATAGCAAGCGCGGCGGACGTGCCTGTTGCATCTTGGTATCAGCGGGTGAAATCGACGACCACTTTGCCGGGCCCATGCCCGCTGTGACTTTCTTCGATGGCCGCCGCCAGGCCGTCGATGCCGGTGACGCGGGCAATCGTCGAGCGCAGCGTCCCTGCGGCGACCATGGCGGCGATCTCGCTCAATTGCCGCCGGTCCGGCGCCATCGTGAACCACAGGCCGCGCCGCCCGGCCGGTGCGCGCGCCGCGATGTCGGGAGCGGCCGTGCTGACGATGGCGCCGCCCTCGGCCAGCACCTGCCACGAGCGATCGAGCGTGTCGCCGCCGACCAGGTCGAGCACCAGGTCGATGTCGCGCACCTGCTCCTCGAAGCGTTCGGCGTGCCGGTCGAAAACGCGGTCCGCGCCCAGCGCCAGCACATGGCCGCGACTGGCTGCCGACGCCGTCGCCAGCACCACCGCACCGGCCGCCTTGGCAAACTGCAGCGCGAAGCTCCCTACCCCGCCGGCCGCGCCGTGGATCAGCACACGCCGGCCGGGCAGCAGCGGGCCGGCGGCGCGCAATGCCTGCCACGCGGTCAGGCCGGCCACCGGCAGCGCTGCGGCCTGCACGTAATCCATCGCCTGCGGCACCGGCGCCAGCCTGTGCGCCGCCACCACCACCACGTCGGCGTAGGCGCCCAGCGCGCCGAACGGTCCCATGACCCGGTCGCCCGGCGCGAAGTCGGTCACGCCATCGCCGAGCGCCATCACCTCCCCGGCCAGCTCGATGCCGAGGGTGGCCGGCAGCGCAAGAGGGAACACCGCCTGCAGATACCCCTGGCGGATCTTCCAGTCCAGCGCATTGACGCCGGCGGCGCGCACCCGCACCAGCACCTCGCCGGCGCCTGGCGCGGGTACGTCAACCTGGTCGACCTGGACCACGCCGGCGCCGCCGTAGGCGTGGATGCGAACGGCGCGCTTCATGCCGCTTCTCCCAGCGCCGGATAATCGGTGTAGCCGGCCGTGCCGGGCGAATAGAAGGTTGCGGAATCGGGCGCATTGAGGGGTGCGCCCTGGCGCAAGCGCCGCACCAGGTCGGGATTGGCCAGGTACAGGCCACCGAACACCGCGGCGTCGGCACGCTGCGCGCCGATGGCCGCGTCGGCGCTTTCCTTTACCAGCCCGCCGCCTTGCAGGTAAGCGCCGGCGAACAGCGGGCGCAGTGCCGCGTGGTAGTCGAATGAGGTCTTGAACTGGGCCACATGCAGGTAGGCCAGCTTGAGCGGTGCCAGTTGCCGCACCAGGTAACTGTAGGTTTCCTGCGGCGCGGCATCGCTGATGTCGTTAAAACCCATCTCCGGCGCGATCTTGATGCCAACCCGCGCGCCGCCCGCCTCGCCCGCCATCGCGGCCAGCACGTCGAGGATGAAACGCGCGCGGTTTTCCAGCGAGCCGCCATATTGGTCGGTGCGCTCGTTGGTGGACGATGACAGGAACTGCTCCGGCAAATAGCCCGACGCCGCATGCAGTTCGACCCCGTCGAAGCCGGCGGCGAGCGCGTTGCGGGTCGCGCTACGGTACTCCTCGATCACGGCTTGCACCTCGCTGGTCGACAGTGCGCGCGGCTGCGTCAGTTCGAGCGGGCCGGCGGCGGTATAGACCGTGCCGGCCGGCTTGATCGCCGATGGCGCAAGCGGCGCCGCGCCGCCAGGCAGCATGCCCGGATGCGACATGCGCCCGCAATGCATCAACTGCATGAAGATGCGCCCGCCCTTGCGGTGTACGGCGTCGGTGACATCCTTCCAGGCGGCGATCTGCGCATCGGTATGAATGCCGGGGGTGCGCACATAGCCCTTGCCCATCGGGCCGGGAAAGGTGCCTTCGGTGATCAAGAGGCCGGCGTCGGCGCGCTGTTCGTAATACGTGGCGACGGCGGCGGACGGCACGCCGCTGGCGTCGTCGGAGCGCGAGCGCGTCATGGGCGCCATCACGACGCGGTTGGGCAGTGTCAGTTGGCCGAGTTCGAGCGGGGTGAATAAGGTGTTCATCTGTTTCCCTTCTGGCTGAGTGAGAACCCATGGTACATTGCTGCATCAATGAGATAAACAGACAAAAACAAGATACTCTGCTGCATAAATGGAGCAATCGGCATGCAATTACTGAACTACATGCAGCTGTACGTGGAAGTGGCGAAGACCAAGAACTTCCGCAAGGCGGCCGTCACGCTCGGCATGTCCAGTTCCACCCTGTCGCGCAATATCGCCGCGCTGGAAAAGGAAATCGGCGTGCGCTTGCTGCACCGCTCCACGCGCCGGGTCGAGCTGACCGACGCCGGGCAGGCGTACTTCAACCGCTGCCAGGGCATCGTCGAAGAAGCCAACGTGGCGCACGAAGCGCTGCGCGGCGATGCGGCGCGTCCGAGCGGCACCTTGCGCGTTTCGATGCCGGTGGACCTGGCGATCAACTACCTGGCGCCGCTGCTGGCCGAATTCGCCATGGCCTATCCGCTGATCGACTTCGAACTCGAAGCGGCCTCGCGCCGGGTCGACCTGCTGGCCGAGCCGTTCGACCTGGCAATTCGCATGGGGCCTGCGCCGAGCGCGCCATCGACGCTGGTCGCACGCCAGATCGCGCTGCTCGAGCGCCAGCTATATGCGGCGCCGGCCTACCTCGAGCGGGCGCCGCCGCTCGACCATCCGGACGACCTGATACGGCACGCCTTGTGCGCCGCTCCGGGTATCGGGCAGGGTGGATGGACCTTGTTTAAGGGCGCGGCCAGCGTCACGGTGCCGGCCAGGGCGCGCTTCCTGATGAACAACGTGGGCCTGAGCCGCGCGCTGGCAAGCGAGGGCGCCGGCATCGCCATCCTCGACAACGTGATCGCGCGCGACGAACTGGCCTCGGGACGGCTGCTGCGGGTGCTGCCAGAATGGCGCCTGGCGCCGATCCCGGTGCATGCGATTACCGACACGCGCCTGCTGTCGGCGCGCACGCGGCTGTTCGTCGACTTTCTGAAGGCGCGCCTGGCGGGTCGCAATTTAGCGGTTTAGGGACGGGTACCCAGCACGCGCGCAGGGTTGCCGACAGCGGTGGCGCCGGCCGGCACGTCGCGCGTGACCACGCTGCCGGCGCCGATGACGGCGTCGTCACCGATGCTCACACCGGGCAGGATGATGGCGCCGCCGCCGATCCAGACATTGCGCCCGATGCACACCGGGCGGCCCGATTCCAGTCCCGCCTTGCGCAGCGCCGGCTCGCGCGGGTGGTCAGCCGTGTAAATCTGCACGGCCGGGCCGATCTGGGTGCCCTCGCCGATGGAAACGCTCACCACATCGAGAATGACGCAGTTAAAGTTCAGGAAAACGTCTTTGCCGAGGTGGATGTTGTAGCCGTAATCGCAGTGGAACGGCGGGCGGATCACCGCGCCCTCGCCCACCGCGCCGAACTGCGCGGCCAGCAAAACGCGGCGCGCCGACGCCGGCTCGCCGAGGGCGGCGTTGTAGCGCACCATCCACGCCTTGGCGGCCGACTGGTCGGCCTGGATTTCCGCGTCGCCGGGGCGATATGCTTCGCCGGCCAGCATTTTCTGTTTTTCGCTCAAGATCACGTTGCGCTCCTATTGGCCGGGATGGTATTTGCGTTCGAGGTGCTTCTCGATATCGGCTTTGTAAAACAGGACATCCTTGAACTGCCCCTTGCTGTACATCTCGGCCTGGTCGCTGAAATGCGGCGAAGCCGGATTGCCGCTGTTGCCGCCGGCCAGAATGCTTTTGGCGCGCACGCGCGGCCCGAACTCCACGACCGCCACGAAGCTGTTGCCACGGTCGCCGTAGATGCGCTTCGTCGTTTGCGGCGCCACCATGCCGAAGGCGGCCAGCGAACCCCAGTTGGCCGACGCGAACGCCACCGGATAACTCGGTTTGGCGTCATCGTACTGCTGCCTGACATCGCCGCTGACGCGCTGGAAGCGGTTGATCTCGCCCCATGGCGTTTGCCAGGCGCCGAAGTCCGTCTCCAGTCTGGCCGTGGCGCGCACCAGCGCTTGAAGGCGCTCGGCCGGCGCCAGGCTGTCGCGGATGTAGTCGAGCGTGGGCACGCCGTTCGCCTTGGCGGCGGCGGACGCATTCGCGACCATCTCCTGGCCCCAGTAGACGGCCAGCGAGGTCGCAACCGAGTCGAGGCCGTAACGGCGGTCCCACGCGCGCAAGGCGGCCATTTGCGGCGCCAACTGCGCCTTGAGCGCGGCGCCGGCGGGCAGCTCGTCGTAGGCGGCGGCCAGGGAGGCGATCAGCGGATCGAAGGCGGTCAGGTGGCTGTCGTAAGCGGCGGCGATCAGGCTATCGAGCGTGAAATCCGTGCGGTTTTCCAGCACGGCCACGGCATGCAGGCCGCGCGCGTTCTCCGGCAGCGACCACATATATACAGGGTAGTCCTGCTGGCGCGGACTGCTCGCACCGGCTGCCGCGAACGGCCAGTTGTTGGTGTTCTGGATCCAGCCGCTGGCCGGGTTGAGCAGCGTGATGGTGTCGTCGATGGCGTGCAAGCCTTGCCATTCGGTGGCCGGATTGCTGCCGTCAACAGGCTTCTTCCAGTCGAAGGCGGTGTCGCGCTTCGGCACAAAATTGCCGTGGAAGTAGGCGATGGCGCCGTCGGCATCCGCATACACGGTATTGTTCGACGAGTTGGTGCGCAGCGCCATCGTCTTGCGGAACGCCTTGTAATTGCGGGCCTTGGTGCGCATGTACGACTGCGTGAGGGCCTTGAGCGGCTCCTCCATCAGCTTGACCGCGACCCACTTGCCGTCCTGCGCGCGCACCACCGGCCCGTGGTGGCTGAAGTAGGCGGTAACGCTCTTGCTGGCCATGCCGCCCGCGCTCTTGTAGGGCAAGGTGATCTTGACTTCGCGCAGGGAGCGCTCGCCGCCGCCGTACTGGTAGACGTACCTGCCGTCTTTTTCGGTCACCGTTTCGAGGTATTCGTCGATCACGTCGCCGCCGCCCGAGGTATGCATCCAGCCGGCTTTGTCGTTGAAACCCTGATAGACGAAGAACTGGCCCCAGGTCACGGCGCCGTAAGCATTCAGGCCCTCGTTGCTGACGACGTGGACTTCAGGGCGGAAGTAGAACGAGGTGTGCGGGTTGATCAGCAGGAGAGCGCGCCCGGACGCGCTCAGTTTCGGGGCGATGGCGAAGCCGTTCGAGCCGCGCGGTTCGCGGTCGAGGGCATGCGGGGCGTCGGCCAGCGCCAGCGCGCTCTTCTTGCCGTAAAACTGCTCCAGGTCCTTGAGATTGATCGACTCGATATCGCCGCCGATGCTGCCTTCGCTGAACGCGAGCGCCATCCACGGCTCGAAATGCGTGATCAGCCTGGGTTTGACCTCGGGATGGGTGTGCAGGTAGAAGTTCAGGCCATCGGCAAAGGCGACCATCAATTTTTTAAGCCACGCCGGGCTGGCCGCGTACCTGGCCCGCATGTCGCCCGGCGTGATGAACATCTTCATGCGCAGGTCGCGCCAGATTTCGGCCTCGCCTTCGACTTCGGCCAGGCGCCCGAGCGCGTTGATGTAATTGAGTTCGACCCGGTTGAAATCGTCCTCCGCCTGCGCGTACAGCAGGCCGAAGACGGCGTCGGCGTCGCTCTTGCCGAAGACGTGGGGAATGCCCCACTTGTCGCGCATGATGGTCACGCGTTGCGCTGTCTTGTGCCAGCGCGCCTGTTCGGGCGTCACAGCGGATGACACGCCGGCGCGCCTGGCCGGCGCGGCGCCGGCGGGCAGCGCGCTGGCGATGGTGGCGCAGCCAAGCAGTGTCGAAACGAGAAAGGGTCGAAACATCGATGCATCTCCTGACGATTTTCAATCGCGGCGTGCGCTCCCGCGCGGCTACGCGGCGCTCTCGCCCAGGGCCGCGAGGCGCTCCCTGAGGACCTGGTTCTCGGCGCCCAGGGCATCGACCTTCTCGCGCAGGGTTGCCACCTGGGCGCGCAAGTCGGCTTCGGCGTCGGCTGGCGGCTCTTTGGGCGGACGGCTTGACGCTTTCTGTTCGCGCACCTGGCGCGCCGCCTGTTGCAGTTCCTTGCGCCCGCCGGCCACCGCCGCGATCTGCACCGATTCCGGCAGCGACGCCACGTTGGCGGCGGCGTTGATCGAGATCGTCCCCGAGCGCACCGCTTCTACCAGCTGCGGCGTGGCCGCCTTCTGGATGCGTTCAATCTGGCTGATGGTATTGCTCGACACGCGCGCGGCCTTGGCCACGTCTTCGCGCGTGTTCCAGGGCGGCGATTCGGGCACCTTGGCCGCGTCGGGCGCGGCCTGCGCGGCTTCCGGTTCGGCGGCGCGCTGGGCCACGCGGGCGGCGACGATATCTTTTTTGCGCAGCGCCAGCACGCCGCGCTGGTAGTCCGACACGCTGCGGCGCGCCAGGTGGTTATCGATCATCCACAGCATGACGTCGTCGAGCGAGGCGAAGGTCGCGTTCTGCACGGTCTTGAATGCGATGTGGTGCTTCTGGCAGATGTCGTAGCGATTGTGGCCGTCGATGAGCACATCGTTCCACAGCACCAGGGCGTCGCGGCAGCCCTCGGCCAGCAGGCTGCGTTCGAGCGCGGCGTATTCGTTGGCGGTGAGCGGGTCGATGAAGGAACGCAGTTCCTCGTTGATAGTGATGTTCAATTCGTGTCCTTGTAAGTACTGCGGCGGGCCGGACTGCGGCACGCCGCCACGAATGCTACACCATACCGCTGGCCGAGGGAACGCGACTACGCAGCAACAGGCGCGCCTGACCCGGCAAGGGAAGCTTCCTTTTTTGCAATTTTGCTGAGTTATACTGATTTCGATGAACTTCCGCTCGCGGCCAGAGGTGGGCCCTGGCCGCACATGGCGTCGAGTCGGCTTCATACCACAATGCGATTAACAGGAGTAGCGATATGCGTAGTTCATGGACCAGATTCGAAGTATGGCTAGCAGAGCATTGGCCTGAAGGGCTCGCTGGCCTTAACCCACCGGCGACGGATGAACAGATTGCGGGCCTTCAGGAAGCAATGGGGATCACCTTGCCAGAGGATTATGTGGCCTGCCTCAAGATCCATAATGGCCAGAATCCGGATGCAGGCGGATTGTTTGACGGTTCCGAATTCCTGTCAACGGATGAAATCCTGGCGCAATGGACGGTATGGAAGGGTCTGCTCGACGGTGGTGACTTTGCAGGCATTCATTCTGATCCCTCAAGTGGAGTCCGGAACGACTGGTGGAATGCCAGATGGATTCCATTTACCCACAACGGTGGTGGCGACCATCTTTGTCTCGACCTTGCCCCGGATACATCTGGATCGGCGGGACAGGTGATCACCATGTGGCACGATTCAGGCGAACGAGAGCTAGCCGCCCCCAATTTCGGTTCGTGGTTCACGTCGTATACGAAACGCGTATTTTCTGGCGACTTCGTTTACTCGGATGAGTACGGGGGGTTAATTGACCGCAATGACGCCTGATTGGCATCGCCTTAAGGTGCGCTCCCGTCAATTGCAGCGTTTCCAGAGCGCGTGCTTGGGGCGCTATGGCCGGTCGCCACAGGCCACTTGCAGCCAAGCGAACTATGAATGAGAGAAAAATGACGAGATCGGTCGTTGTACTTGCCCTTGTCCAGTTTGCCGCATATTCCAAGGCAAGCCCTCGTTTGGAAAGGGAGTAGGTCTGCGATAGTTGCCACGTATTAACTTTTTGGCACTGCCATTGCCCATTCCTCTGTCATTTTTTGGCAAAACCCGGACAAACCCGGATTTCGCTCAACGCACAGGCGCAAAAAAGTCCGGCTTCCTCCATGAGATTGGAGGAAGCCGGACCCTTTCTGGAACTAAACAGTCTATTCGTGGTGCCCGGAGCCGGAATCGAACCGGCACGCCCTTACGAGCACGAGATTTTAAGTCTCGGGTGTCTACCAGTTTCACCATCCGGGCAGCGGGCGAGATTCTAGCACAGGATATGGTCGATACGGCCACTTTTCCCGCGATCGCCACGCCTGCCCGCTGCGCATGGCGAAATGGAATGCGCGTCCATCATGGAACCGACAGGCGTTTTGCTGGTCTGACACGTGACAACTGGCCACCCTGGCCGGCGCAAACGCGATGCGAGAACACGATGATCGATAACCCTTATGCCCCGCCCCAGGCGACCGCTGGCACCACGAGCGGCGACACCAGGCTGAGCCCACCGCTCTGGAATCCAAGCGCGGCCGTTGCGTGGTGCCTGCTGTTCGGCATCATGTTCGGTTCCTGCATTCACATGAAAAACTGGCAAATGCTGGGCCAGCCCGCCAAGGCGGCGGCATCGAAACGCTGGCTGATCGGCAGTGCGCTGCTGTTCCTCGTGTCGTTCACGCTGGTGTTCGCCATGCCGGAATCAGGCCCGGTTGGCACCTTTAACTTCTTCTTCGGCTTCGCGGTCATCATCGCCTGGTACTTCATCAGCGCGCGCGACCAGATCCGCTTCGTCGCCAGTAGGTACGGCAAGACCTACCAGCACCGGAGCTGGGGCACGCCATTGCTGTATGGCTTGCTGGTCATCACCGGCGCTGGCATCGTCGGGGCCATCGCAGGGATCGTCACGGCTGTTGCGAACCGGGCGGCGTGACCGTTCTCCCGACCGTTCCGGCTTCCTGCGCCGCTACTGGCGCGAAAAAGATGATCACTAGGACTGAATAGAGTTACATTTTTCACAAGTCATCTGATAACATACCATTTCTCGTTGTACAACATTAGAGGGATGGACATGGATCAGCTTATTCGCAAGACATTGATTGCCAGCGCCAGCGCGCTGCTGGCCTGCAGCGCCGCGACACCGGCTTTCGCCGCCGATTGGCCGAGCGGATATACCAAGTGCGCCGCCGAGAGAGAGACCTGTGTGGTCGGCGCCGCCAAGCGCTCGGTGTCTTACGGCGCAAGCAACAAGTGGGTCACGAAAAGCCTCTCCGGCAATGTGGCGTGCAATAACGCCACATTTGGCGACCCCATCGCGGGAAAGAAGAAGTATTGTGCGATCGGCCCGGTGACGCCGACGCCGACCCCTACCCCAACTCCAACTCCGACTCCGACTCCTACCCCGACTCCGACGCCAACGCCAACGCCAACGCCAACGCCGGTGGTCGACAATGGCACCACGACCACGGTCTGGGCCACTGGCTGCGACAGCAACAAGCCCGCCACCACGCCGGGCACCTGGACCGCGGGCGGCCCCTCCCCCGACCGCCCGAACTACAAGCTGGTCAAGGAATCGACGCACTTTGCCTTCTATTCCGACGAAAAAGTCTCCGATACCGACCTCAACCTGGCGGTCAGCACGCTCGAAAACACGGTGTGGCAGAACCTGTTCAACAGTAATCTGTTCATGCCCGAGCCGTTCTACAACACGGCCGCCAAGATCAAGCCCTCGATCCACATCCATTCCACCGACGGCCTGACTGCCGGCGGCTGGGCGCGCGACCGGGTCGGCATGTGGATCGGGCCTGGCGCCCTGAAAGACCACTGGGGCCTGACCCACGAATTCACCCACGCCTGGCAATATTGGATGGCGTACAACGGCGGCCTTGGCTGTCCCGACTCGAACACCTGCGGCTGGATCGCCGAGAGCCACGCCAACTACACGCCGCACCAGCTTCCCGAGTACAAGAACGAAGCCCACTGCTCCGAGATGCTGTCGAACGCGCCGCACCTGTACCTTGGTTCAACGCGCGACCGCTACTGCAACTGGCAGTTCATGGAATACCTCAAGGACAAGCAGTGCCCGGTCGCGACCAACCAGATCTGGACCACCCCCGGTCCCGACCCGTTCACCAACATCCAGAAGTCACGCGGATGGAGCATGTCCCAGCTCAACGACTTTTTCGGCGATTGGGCCATGCACAACGTGACGTGGGACTACAAGGCCACGCCCGACGCCTTCCGCAACGCTTACGGTAACATCACCCAGGCCGACAAGTCCGAGCGCATGCACCGCCTGATGCCGCTCGAAGCGCTCGACACCAACTGGACCGGCAACCGCCGCTTCGTCTCGCCCAACTACGGCGCGCCGCAGCGCTTCGGCTATAACGTGGTGCGCCTGTATCCGGCCAGCGGCGCGACCACCATCACCGTCAAGTTCCGGGGCGTGAACCAGCCCGGCTCCGACGCCGACTTCCGCTGGGGCCTGGTGGCCACCAACGCCCAGTTCACCGCGCCACGCTACAGCGCCTTGCAAAAGGGCCTGGACGGCAACCTGACCTACAAGGTCAATGCCGGCGAACCGCTGTTCCTGGTGGTGACGGCCACGCCGTCGGTGTTCAAGACCATCGTCGCCGAACAGGAGTACGGCACCATCTGGCGCTATCCATACATGATCGAACTGGCGAACGCGTGGCCGCAGGGCTTCCAGAACGGCCAGCGCGATCCGTGCCCGGCCGGCACGGCGCGTCACGCCAACGGCGGCGGCTGCGCACCATCGACGACGCCGGCCAGCGTGTTCGTCGGCCCTTACGCGACGGTCCTGGCGGGCAATTCGGTCACCGGCAATGCGCGCATCGAAGACCAGGCCATCGTCGCCAACGGCACGGTATCGGGCGGCACGGTGGGCGGCTTGAGCATCATCGGGGAACGCGGCAACAACGGCGACAATGCCTTCATCGTCGGCGGCTCGGCCCAGGTGCGCACCACCTTCTACCCACTGGGATTCTTCGAACGGTCCCAGGTCGCATCGGGCAGCCTGAACCTGTACGGCGATGTGGAATACCGCGGCGAAGGCCTCAACCTGAGTTCCGGCAATCGCTCGGGGTTTGTCGATGCCGAGTCGCGCGTGGGACAGGCGACCGACATCAACACCAAGGTGCGTCCGGTGTGGCGGCCTTGACCGATTACCTTTTAGGTTGATGGTGTCACCGGCGCGCTGAGCGGCGGTGACACCTGGACGAAGAGCACAAAGTCCTTCCTGCTGCGGAACCATCTGCGTCGTTCGGACGCATGCGTCATTCGTCGTTTAATAGAACTTCTTCACACGACAGCGAAGGGTCAGCCAAGCGTCTCGATGAACTACTAATCAAGTGGACTGAAACTGCGCGCCATACTATTGTGGCGCGTAACGATTATGTCCTTTTGGCCGCCATTCGCTGCTCTGCAATGTACTCTTCCACTGCCAATTCTGAACTGCGCGCACACGATTCTGTTTGCTTTCTATGCAAAATCATTGCTTTGTATTTATGCCCATTGTTAATCATTTCTTTAACCTCTGGCGACAATTCCAATGACGTTTTATCAATTCCTGGATAGGAAAGCAACAACGTTTCTATCCGTTTCAAACGTTCGGCTTGAACTCCCAGTTTGGAAAGTACAATTCCCGCGAAAATGTAACTGTTCAGCCGTAACCAATCACCTCCCCGCAGACAATTTTTCTGCCTGGAAACTCAGTTCAATGTATGATGTGCAATCTTGTTAAAAAAGCCCACGCCTCTCACTGATTTCGACCTGCGCCAGATGGATGAAGAATGGCTGAGTTTGCTCACGCCTGAGCAACTCCAGTTGGTATCCGGGCGTTTGCTGCGTGAGCTGAAGGAAACAAGGGATAGGCTCAACCAATCATCAAGCAATAGCTCAAAACCACCATCGACACGGGCACCCTGGGCCGCCAATGCAAATTGTGCCGCGCCATCGCCCCCGTCCCCGGAGGACACGCCGGCATCGCCCACCTCGAACGTTGAAAGCAGCCCTGCCTCGGGGCTGGGCGCATCAGCGGGCACACCGGCCGATGGCGCCTG
>NZ_WHJF01000509.1:0-303 GCF_011682185.1 Massilia genomosp. 1 | reverse complement strand
ATTCCTGCGCTTTAATCACAATCACACCTTCACTGGTGATCAGATGATGGCTGGCGGCGAGCAGGCTTTCTTTATAATACTCTGGCAGGCTGGAGGCCCGGATGTCAAAGCGCAAATGGATAGCCGTTGAGGCCTTGTTAACGTGCTGCCCCCCTGCGCCCTGAGCACGGATGGCGGTGATCTCCAGCTCGTGATCAGGGATGCTGACGTTTCGGGACAACTCAATCATGATACGGGCTGCCAGGCCGTGAGATGAATTTCCAGATTATTCTGAGAATCGGAAAGCCAGATGGCGCCGTCCTG
>NZ_WHJF01000508.1:0-303 GCF_011682185.1 Massilia genomosp. 1 | reverse complement strand
AGCGCAGCCTGTCGAACTCGGGCGGCGTGCTGCACCAGGCGGCGCTGTCGACCGAATTGTCGAACGACTGGGTACGCCCGGGCATCATGCTGTACGGCGGTACGCCCGGTGGACGCAGCGCGGCCGCCTTCGACCTGCATCCGACCATGACACTGGCCAGTGAAATCATCGGCGTGCAAGACCTGGTGGCGGGCGACTCGGTCGGCTACGGCAGCGGCTTCCAGGCCGAATGGCCGATGACGGTTGGCATCGTTGCCTGCGGCTATGCCGACGGCTACCCGCGCCACGCCCCGCACGGCCCCC
>NZ_WHJF01000507.1:0-305 GCF_011682185.1 Massilia genomosp. 1 | reverse complement strand
ACCCGCACGGGTGCCTGCTGTTTTTTCCGCGTCCGGTGTGGGAATCGCACCGCGAGCAAATTGCCGCCTGGCCGATGTCGGCCCGCGCGTGGCAGCGTATTTTCCTCGGCAACGCTTGCGATGTCGAGCTCGATTCCGCCGGCCGCATCCTCATTTCCCCCGAGCTGCGCAGCGCCGTCGGCCTGACCCGCGAGGTCATGCTGCTTGGCATGGGCAGCCATTTCGAAATCTGGGATGCCGCCAAACTGGCCGAAGACGAGCAAGCCGCCGTCGCCGGTGGCATGCCCGATGTGTTATCTAATTTT
>NZ_WHJF01000506.1:0-305 GCF_011682185.1 Massilia genomosp. 1 | reverse complement strand
AATACGCGGTACGGGTTGGCGGTGGCAAGAACCAGCGCATGGCCTTGTACGACGGCATCTTGATCAAGGAAAATCACATTGCGGCAGCGGGCGGCGTGGGCAAGGCGCTGGCGGCTGCGCAAGCGCTCGATGCCGGCGTATCGATCCAGATCGAAGTCGAAACCCTGGCCCAGCTGAGCGAAGCGCTCGAGGCCGGTGCTACCTCCGTCCTGCTCGATAACTTCGAGCTGGCCACGATGTGCCACGCAGTCACGCTCAATGCGGGCCGGGCGTTGCTGGAAGCATCGGGTGGGGTGACCATGGAT
>NZ_WHJF01000505.1:0-305 GCF_011682185.1 Massilia genomosp. 1 | reverse complement strand
CATGAAGTCGGCCAGGGCGCGGATTTGCTCGATCTTGATCTCTTTCGACGGTGCCTTGGCCGACTTGGCTTTCTTGCCGCCGTCGGCATCCGCACCCTCCTCGCCCTCGGCCGGCGCGTCGTCTTCCAGCGCCTCCGGACGCACGCGCCGGTAATCGGGATGGTTTTGCTGCGAAAACCAGCCGCAGGAACCGCAGCTGCCGCAGGCATGGCCATCCGGACGCACGTTTTCGCACAGCAGGGACTGGGCAAAGGCTTCGATAAAATCGGCCTTGCCGGTGCCGGCGGCGCCGTGGAACAGGATCG
>NZ_WHJF01000504.1:0-305 GCF_011682185.1 Massilia genomosp. 1 | reverse complement strand
CGACCGCCTGCGCCAAGTGTTTCGGCGAACCCGGCACACGATTGATATCGAGGCGCTGATCCGTGTGATGGTGCTCAACCGGTTGTGCGACCCGGACTCGAAACTGGGCGTCTTGCGCTGGGTCGAAACGGTCACCTTCCCCGGAATCATGGCCGAGAAAATCGAGCATCATCAACTGCTGCGCGCGATGGACGCAATGGTGGAGCATCAGGACGAAGTCGATCAGGTGCTTGCCGGCCTGCTGCGTCCGATGGTCGATCAGGATCTTGCCGTCGTGTTTTACGACATGACGACTATCCGCGCCG
>NZ_WHJF01000503.1:0-305 GCF_011682185.1 Massilia genomosp. 1 | reverse complement strand
AGAAAAGTCCCACTTCCCGCCCATTTCTCGGTCTGTAGCTACGGCTACAGACCTCAAAAGTGGGCGTGAATTGGGTTCTTTTCCCACCCGTTTCGCCTCGACTCCTTCTGCCGCGCAGACTCCTAGCCTGAATGTTGCACAAACCACCGCCGCAGCGCCGCTTTTCCGATGCAGGACCTTTTCAACTTAAATCGGAATGTCGCGGGCGATAGCGTCCCTACCCAATTGAACGGGACAGTCAATGAAGCGGTTTGAAGGTTGAAGTTTGGCGGCGTGTGGTCGATTCTCGGCAGACCGGACGTGAC
>NZ_WHJF01000502.1:0-306 GCF_011682185.1 Massilia genomosp. 1 | reverse complement strand
AAACCATCTCGCTTTCGTTCTTAATTTTGCCGTACCCAAACGGTCGTTGTCGTCACACGATCGTCCAGCCTGCGCTGGACCAGCGCTTCCGCGTCGAGCGCGGCCCGGTCCAGGCGTATCCGGCTCGTCACCAGGAAATATTCGCTTTTAAAACTATACGTATTCTTGATCGGATCCTTGCCGTACAACTGTTCCTTGAAGCGGGCATCGTCGAGAAAGTATGCCTGCTTGCGGCGCGTCACCAGGGCCGCCGCTTCCGACACCGAATACCCCGGCACGATGGCGGCCAGCACTTCGGCCGGCGCG
>NZ_WHJF01000501.1:0-306 GCF_011682185.1 Massilia genomosp. 1 | reverse complement strand
GGCAGTTTCGCCCTGCAAGGCCTGGCCACCTCGAACATCGCCGTCACCGCCACCGATACCGCCCAGTCGCTGGCATCGACCATCAACGGCGCCACCGCCAACACCGGTGTGACGGCCCAGGCCAAGACCGAGGAAGCGCTGACCCTGACCGCCGCCGGCGTGTATTCGCTCGCTGTCACTTCCGACAACAGCACCGCCGCCAACGTCACCTTCACCGTCGGCGCCGCACTGAACGCTTCCGGCCTGGCATCGGCGGTCAGCGCCTTTAACGCTGTCTCGTCCCAGACCGGCGTCCCCGCCACGCTG
>NZ_WHJF01000500.1:0-306 GCF_011682185.1 Massilia genomosp. 1 | reverse complement strand
TCATGGTGTGGGCGTTTTGATTAAGCGTTAGAACTAAATCATGCCAGAAATGGGCGCCCACTCCCACCTTTTCGCTTGCGCTGCCAAGCAATTTTCATCCGTTCCGCTAGTTTTGCAAGAGGCTCTGTAGATTTCATCCGTTTCATGCTCGGGTACGAAACACGCATAGGTATTATCGCCGTAACTGTTTAGCCCTGACCGTTGTAAACGCGCAATTGTAAACATTCCGATATCCGGGCATGATGCCGGTCATGGTAAAACTTGCCCCTCTTCCCGACCTCTCGACTCTCTCGCATCCCGAAAAAG
>NZ_WHJF01000004.1:0-148509 GCF_011682185.1 Massilia genomosp. 1 | reverse complement strand
TTCATGGTGTGGGCGTTTTGATTAAGCGTTAGAACTAAATCATGCCAGAAATGGGCGCCCACTCCCACCTTTTCGCTTGCGCTGCCAAGCAATTTTCATCCGTTCCGCTAGTTTTGCAAGAGGCTCGATAGTCTCCGGGCTAATCACTCGTGTATATATAAGCGGGTGGGGGGAGGATGAAATTAATGCATTCTCTTTCGTGACACCGTATGAAGAAGTGGACCATGAAGACATTCATGTCATCAATCAAGCCGATGCTAACCTGTTCCAGGTTGGAAGCCGTGTCGATGTGCTTTACTGCTATTACGAGCTGAAACACCAGCCGGCGGAAGACGGCACCATCGTCTATCTGAAGGAGGTGGTGGAAATGGCTGTATCATTGGAACCTGCCAGGCAGCGACCGGAGGGGGCTTACCGCAAAAGACAGGAACCAGGTTTTGTGGCGCCGGTGTCGTCGTTATTGGAGAGCATGCCAAATTTTATAGATCTCGATGCTGAGATACCGATGAAGCGGGTGTTCCGGCTGTCGGAACATCACAGACTTCATCCGGATGAGATAAGGAAAATTCAAGCGCTCACCTTGGATGAAACCAGGCCGACCGAAGGTCTGAGTGGGTATCGTGGCCTATACGGTTCAAATGAATGGTGGCACTACGTGCAATGTGGAAAAATACGTCGCACTTTTGCATCGGGTGTGATCAGCAAAGTCTATGTCGGAAAGGACAATGGGGTAGAATCGCCGGTCCTGCTGATTGACGTTTTGTCATCGAGAAATGCATTGATGGGTTTGCCTGTGCATGTGAACGACAACGCAGACATCGCGCTGTTTCAAGTGGGATGCCGGGTTGATTTTATCCATCTTTATCTGGAAAAAAAATGCCCTCCCTCCGCTGAAGAGGAAACCGAATGGGCTCCTGGCATGCTTGAAATGGCCGTCTCGCTCGAACCAGTCCGCCAGGGTTGAAAGATACTTGCTGAATGACAGGAGACGGCAATCTTTTGTTTGGTTTCGTCACAGGCGGTATCCGGATGTTGTAAAAGCCAGGGAGGCGCTTACCCTGGACGAGACCCGGCCGACGCAGGGCTTGTGCGGAAAGCCCGGCCTGTACGGCTCCAACGAATGGTGGCACTACCTGCACCGCAGGAAAATACACCTGAGCCGGGGATCGGGCGTGATCAGCAGGGTGTATAGCGCCCCTGTCGAGGACGGTGAAAAGCCGGCGCCAGGCTGCCTCGTACAAATGGCCTGCTATGGTGGTGAGAAACACGATGGCAAGCTCGCCCAGCGCCATCGGCGTATTGCCCCAGCTGCTGCCGGCGTGGACAAACTCGATCTGCGCCTGCGGCGCCAACCCGGCCAGCGCCCGCCGCGCGCTGTAGAGCGTGAGCAGGCGCGCGCGCAATTACTGCGGCGCTCGCGCGGCCACGATCCTCACCAGCGCCGCATCGTGCGTTGCGAGTTTATCGGACAAAAAGCCATTCCCTGCGCTCATTGCTTCATGTCTGCTGGACTCCGGGCGCGTCGCCTATTTCTTGTAGTACTCCGCCGAAATGACGACATCCTCGACTTTTTCAAAATACGCCGACTTGGCCTGGATATCCTTGCTCACCGGATTGACCCATTTGTAGTCGACCCAGCCGCTGCCCGGATTGGCGGCCTTGGCCATGATTTCCTTCATGAAGTACTTGTCGTCGCCATCCTTCAATTCGATGATGTTCTTGCCGGCCATCTTGGGATTGGCGCCGTGCGCCAGCACCTTGGCCTTGGTGTCCCACACGCTCAGGTACAAGTCCTTGCTGACGAACTGCCCCTTGGGATTGGCCACTTCGGCAAGCAGCTTGTCCTTGCCGTTGGCCTTGAAGAAAGCCACGCCCTGCTTCACCAGCGCGCTCGCTTCCTCCGCCGTTCCCGCGTCCGCCGCCAGCACATTGGCCGCGAAGGCCAGGGAAGCGGCCACGCCAAGTACACTTTTGATCAACATTGTCATCAACTTACTCCTTCGAACAGGTGGGGGAACAGGTGTCGGCAAGCTTTCTGATGGTGTACCCGCCGCTCGTGAAAGTCAATCGCCACTGTTGTCTGGCCGATTCGCCCCGCTCTCTGGTTCTTGGCGGTACAGTGGGCGGGGTGGCCGGCGCAGATGCGCGGCCGCGTATGCCGCTATTAACGGACAAAGAAAGGAAGGTATGCGGATTGATGTGTTGTTGAGGGCCGAAGCGCCGGCCGATACGATCAGGTTTTACGTGGAGGAACTGGGCATGTTCCGGCTCGATGCCGATTACGGAATGGATTGCTGCTTGCTGCGTGCAATCGCCAATCCCGCCATCTGCCTGCAAATCACGCCCTGGCATCCGGCGCCGCGCGAGACGCCGGTGTTTGCGCTGACCGTGCCGAGCTGCGACGCGCAATTCCGGCGCTTGCGCAGCGTGCGGTTTGCCGCCGGCGGCGGCCTGGTGCCGGACAAAAACGGCGTGCTGGACGTATTCGAATGGCCGGGCGGGAAGAGTTTCGTGCTTGAAGATCCAGGCAAAAACCGCTTTCTGCTGTGCGAAGACCGTATCGCCTTGCCTTGAGCCGATTGTGGGCCGCCGCGCGCGCGACCCTCCTTTGCACCCGCCTGTCAACTGAAAAAGCGCGTCCTTACCCGGCGCGCCACAGTCATGGCATCGTCACATTTCATCGTTACATTTTTACATTTCTTCCTTCGCGAATCAGCCACGTGGTCACCGCACCGCTGGCATCACCCTGGAGTCATGATGAAACCGACACTGCTCGCCGCCAGCCTCGCGCTGGCCCTGTTTGCCAGCGCACCCGCCAAGGCCTGGCAACAAGAAACGCACCGCCGCATCGTGCTTGATGCGATCACCTTCATGAAGAACAATCCATCGACCACCAACTACGCCAAGCTGGCCGCCGGCGTGGCCAGGGCCGGCTACACGATGGACCAGTTCGCCCAAGCCGTGGGCCAGGGCGCCTATGACGTCGATGATTTTGCCGATACCTACCTGTGCGGCGCCACCACCGGCAGCTGCCAGATGGCGCCGGTGTGGGGCCTGGGTTCCTCGCTGGCCAACTACACCTCCTACTGGCACTTCCAGAACCACACGGGCGGGCGCGATGTGCATGGCAACGCCTTCGGCGGCTACAACTACGCCAAACTGACCAACCGCGGCGATATCGACAAGCTGGCCGCCGGCTGGCTGGTGGGGGACTATCTGGACGATGGCGCGGGCGGCCTGAAAGGCTGGTTCGGCGACAACAGCAAGTACAACAGCTTCGGCGTGACCGAAGCGAACTACCGCATGGGCGGCAACTCCAGCAGCAAGCAGTACGCCGATTTCGAAACCATGCCTTTCCAGCCGATCGATAACCTGGGGCAGTACTGGTGGCAGCAGTTCCTCGCGCGCCCGAGCGCGCAGTCGCTCGGCTTCGTGCTGCACACGACCGACCTGGTCCAGCCGCACCATACCTGGGGCACCTCGGGCAACGGCCACTCGGGCTGGGAACAGTGGGTGGGCGACTACTACGAGCGCGAACAGTTGAACGATGCCGCCCTGGTGCGCGGGGCGCTGGCCAGCTTTACCCCGCTCGCGCCAAACGCCACCGATATCCGCGCGCTGCTGACCCAGGGCGGCAGCTATTCGTACGCCAACGGCGGCATGGTGCTGTCGTCGACCGATCACGCCGACCGCCGCACGGTGGCGCGCGCCATGGTGCCGCATGCGATCGCCATGGTGGTGCATGTACTCAACCGCGCCGCCGAGCGCCTGGCGATTTGAAGCCGCTGCGCCTGCTGCGCGCGCTGGCCGGCGCCGCCTGCGTGGCGTACGCCTGGCCTGCCGTGGGGGCCTGCGGCCAGCCGGCGCCGGCAGCGGCGGTAGCGGCGCGCATCGACGGCGCGCCGCTGCTCGCGTTCAGCGTCGAGAGCAGCTGGTGCATGGCGCGCGCCGCCGATCCGGACGCGCAGCGCAGCGCCACGCTCGCGCTCCTCATCGCCAACCGCTTGCTGGCCGGGGAGGCGCGCAAGCGCTTCGGGGAAGCGGCGCTATGGGCCGGGCAGCGGGTCGGCTTCGCACGCGAGGTGAGCATCGACGACCAGCTGGTGAACACCTTGCGCAGCCTGTATGGCACGGAAATGGAAGGCGATTTGCGGCAATTGTCCGGCGTCGGCCTCGACAGCTTGCTGCGGCCAACGCCGCCATTGAGCGACACCGAGCTCGACGCGGTGTTCGGCAAACCCGGCGCGCTGCGGCTCGACCTCAGCCTGGGCGAGGCGCAGCTGGCGCAGGCAAGCAAGCTGGTGCTGCTGCGCTTTGCCAAGCCGGGCGGTGGCGAAGGCAGCGTCAGCCTGGCCGACGTGGCCCGCCGCCAGAACGTCCAGGGCAGGGTGGCGCTGTTCGCGCGCGAGCGTGACTTCATGCAGCGGCAGGCCCGGCTGCAGGTCGCCTCGTGGTACGTGCTGGACTGGAGCGTGCGCCGTTTCGGCGCCGCGTCCGTGGCCGACCTGCGCCGGGTGCTGGCCGACCAGGGCGATGTGCAGGCCATGATGCGCCTGCACGGCCTGGGCGACGACCAGCACGCCGGCAGCCGCCTGCTCGACACCTTGGCCGCGCAGGTCGGCCCGCAGCAGGTGCGCGCCTACTACGCGCGCCAGCGCGAGGATTTTGTGCGCATCGAACGGGTGCGCGCGCGCCATATCCGCTTGCCCGATGAAGTGGCGGCGCGCCGGGTGGCGGCCGCGCTGGCCGGCGGCGCCGATTTTGCGGCCCTGGCGCGGCGCCACTCGATCGCGCCTGACGCCGGCGGCGGCGGATCGCTCGGCTGGGTGTACCATGAAAGCCAGGCTGGAAGCAAACCCGGCTGGCTGGCGCAATTGCTGTTCACCCAGGCGCCGGGCCAGGTCTCGGCGCCGGTGCGCAGCCCTGCCGGCCCCGGCCGCCATGCGCCGTGGGAAATCGTGCTCGTCGAAGAGCGGGTGCAAGGCTATCAGGCCGCCGATTCCGAAGCGGTGCGCTATGTGGCCAGCCGCGCGCTGGCGCGCGAGATGGCTGCGGCACAGCTGACGGCGCTGCGTGCCGGGCTGCTGCGCAAGGCGCGCATCGAGATCACCAGGGCCGGGATGGCGGGGGAGGGGCCGGCATGAAGGGCGGCTTTCTTCTCGCGGCGCTGGTGGTGGCCGCTGCCGCCTCCCTGCTGGCGCGCCCGCCTGCCCCGGAGCCGTCGGCGGCTGCGCCACCGGCCGGGGCGCCTGCCGTGTCGCCCGTCGCAGCCGAGCCCGCCCGCAGCGCCGAGGCGGCGGGACCGGGATGGTTCGGCGAGGTGCCGCGCGCCGCGCCGCTCACGGCAGCCGACAGCATGGCCGATGCGCGCCTGCATGGCGACGCGCGCACGCCGCCGCTGGCCCCACGGGCGGCCGCCGAGGCGGGGCCGGGCAGCGCCGAATTGGCCGACCGCCACGCGTACCGGGCCTACGAAGCGCGCCAGGAGGCGCGCGTCATGGCCGCCTTCGCCAGCGCCGCGCAGCGCGAAGTGCCGCGCTTGCAGGCTGACGTCGAGCGGGCCCGCGCCAGCGGGATTCCGGCGGCGCAAATCGCCAGGGTGGAAGACAAGATCCGGCGCCTGGAACAGTTGCGCCGCGAGATCGCCGACCCCGCAGCGGCGCTACGCGACTGAGCATGCAAAGGTGTGGCAACTGCCCCAAGCACGCCGCTGCGCACGTTTGAGCCAGCGCAAAGGCGGGCCAGGGACGCTGGCTAAGATGCGCCGTGACCGCCAATCACGACCTCGGATACCGCGCCCTGTTCGCCCACCCGGAAATGGTGCGCGAACTGATCACGGGCTTTACTGCCTTCAAGCTGCTGACGGAGTCGCCCCTCTCGGCCTTCGAACGCGTCAATGCGGACTACGTGAGCGAACGGACGTCGGTCTGGGCCTGGTGGAAAGCGCTGCTGGTCCGTAAAACTGACAATACGCAATTGTTTGAGCTCGATAGTGCAGAGGAGGATGACATGAACCAGCTAAAACCTTGGGGCAGAGAGATGGAGGAGCTCGTCAATCAAAGAGCACTCGCGCTGCTTGAGAAAAACATGGAGAAAGGCAAGGAAGAAAGCAAGAAAGAAGGCCGGAAAGAAGGCCGGAAAGAAGGCCGGAAAGAAGGCCGGAAAGAAGGCCGGAAAGAAGGCCAGCTCATCGCCCTGCGCAACATGCTCGGCGCCCTGTTGCGCAAGCGCTTCGGCGACCTGCCGACGCCGTGGGCGCAGCGTATCGCCAGGCCACGAAGGACGAGCTCGAACAATGGTTCGAACGCGGCCTGAATGCGCCCCACCTGGCGGCAGTGTTTGGTGACGCCAAGACGCCCGGATAGACGCGCTTGCCCGCACATGGGCGCCGGCAAGGTGGAGGGCATGGCCGGCGCGCTCGACCTGGACCTGTTCAACGGCACCGCACGGCGGCTGGCCCAGCCGGGCTGGCCAGCCGCCTGAGCGTCGGGCAAGCTTACAGCGGCGCGCGCACGATCGCGCCTTTTTTCCAGATCGCCATCACTGCGCTGCTCAGGTTGATCCCTTCGTGATCATCTTCCGAGAACGGTTTGTTGTAGGTGGCAATCGCGCCCGGCACCGTGCTGCTCAGCTTTTCCAGCGCGGCCTTGATCTTGGCGCCGTCGGTGCTGTTGGCCTGGCGGATGGCGGCGGCCAGCAGCAGGATCGAGTCGTGCCCACCGGCCACGGCGGTCGGATTGGTCATGCGCGCACGCTTGTATTCGCTGCGGTAGGCCGCCTCGAATTCGCGCCCGGCCGCCGAGGTGGCGCCTTCCACAAAGGTCTGCGGCGAGATCGCCCCTTCGGCATGGCTGGCCGCCACATTGATGAAGGAATCGGTGGCGTTGGCCCACGAGCCGATCAGCGCCAGGTTCAAGCCCAGCTTGGCGCTGGCGGCGGCGATATGGCCTTGCTCGGTCCCGATGCCGTACACCAGCAGCACCGTCGCACCGGCTTCCTTGGCCTTGGCCAGCTGGGCCGACATATCGGCGTCGCCCACCTTGAAGCTGCCCACCGAGACTGCCTTGATGTCATGCGTGATCAACTGCTTGACCATGTCGTCATGCCCGCCTGTGCCGTATGGCGTGGTGTCGTGCAGCAGCGCGATTTTCTTGTGGCCCTTCTTGACCGCGTAGTCGACCATCATCTGCGCCTGCAAGGTGTCCGACGCTTGCACGCGGAAGGTGTAATTGCCTTCCGGCGCGTTCTGGAACGCCTTGGTCAGCTTGGTGCCGGCCGACGCCGGTACGATATTGGGCAGCTTGGCCTTTTGCATCACCGGCTGGTACGCCAGCACTACGCCGGTGTTCACGCCACAGGAGCACGCCACCACGCCCTTGGCCAGCAGCGCTTCCATGTTCTTGCTCGCGTTTTCGGGCTTGCTTTCATCGTTCAGCTCGACCAGTTCCAGGTTGCGCCCCATGACGCCGCCACGGGCATTGATGTGCGCCACCGCGAGGCGCTGGCCGTCGCGTACCGCCAGGCCCAGCGGGGCCGATCCGCCCGTCAGCGGCAACAGCGCGCCGATCTTGATGGTGTCGGCCGCAAACGTGGCGCTGCCGAGGCACAGCGTGGCCGCTGCGAATCCGATATGGCTAAGTTTCATGCGTAATCCTTTTCCTTCTGTTCTGTAAGAGGCAAACTGCTGAGGGGACGCCGGATACCGCCGCGCAGCATCATGGTCGCGGAGCCGATGTTGAGCAAATTGATAGCGTTCTTGGCAAGGGCGCTTTAGTTTAAGGCAAATTTGCGCTGATGCAACAATTGAACTGTTGTATTTGCGTCAGCCCACGGTGTATGGCGGCGCTCGCCATGCTCTTTGCATGCAAATGGCGACAAGCGGGTACGATATGCCCCCCACCGGCATGCCGGCTGGTATATTTCCCATGCTTACCCCCAACAGGAGAGACCATCTTGTCGTTACTTGAAAACCATTTCAAACTCAAGGAGCACGGAACCGACGTCCGCACCGAGCTGCTGGCCGGGCTGACCACGTTCCTGACGATGGCCTACATCATCTTCGTCAACCCGTCGATCCTCGGCAGCGCCGGCATGCCCACCGATGCCGTGTTCGTGGCCACCTGCCTGGCCGCCGCGCTCGGCAGCCTGATCATGGGCCTGTACGCCAACTATCCGATCGCGCTGGCGCCGGGAATGGGCTTGAATGCCTATTTCGCTTTCATCGTGGTCAAGCAGATGGGCTTGTCGTGGGAGGTGGCGCTGGGCGCGGTGTTCATTTCCGGCTGCCTGTTTTTGCTGGTGAGTCTGTTTCGCCTGCGCGAAATGATTATCAACGGCATTCCCGCCTCGATCCGGGTCGCCATCGCGGTCGGGATCGGCCTGTTCCTGGGCCTGATCGCGCTGCACAATGCCGGCATCGTGGTGTCCAACAAGGACACCATGGTCACCATGGGGGACTTGCATTCCGCCCCGGCCTTGCTGGCGATCATCGGCTTTTTCGTGATCGTCGCGCTCGACAAGCTGAAGGTCAAAGGCGCGATCCTGATCGGCATCCTGCTGGTCACCGTGCTCAGTTTTTTCTTCGCGGGTAACAAGTTCATGGGCCTGGTGTCGGCCCCGCCGTCGCTTGCGCCCACCCTGTTCAAGCTCGACATCATGGGCGCGCTCTCGGTCGGGATCTTGAACGTGGTGCTGGTGTTCTTCCTGGTCGAGCTGTTCGACGCCACCGGCACCATGATGGGCGTGGCCAGCCGCGCCGGCTTCCTGGTCAACGGCAAGATGGCGCGCCTGAACAAGGCCCTGATGGCCGACAGTTGCGCCATCGTGGCCGGCGCCGCCCTCGGCACCTCGAGCACCACGGCATACATCGAAAGCGCGGCCGGGGTCCAGGCCGGCGGGCGCACCGGACTGACCGCGGTGGCGGTGGCGGTCCTGTTCCTGTGCTGCCTGTTCCTCTCGCCGCTGGCCTCGGTGGTGCCGGCGTACGCTACCGCGCCGGCGCTGCTGTACGTGGCTTGCCTGATGCTGCGCGAACTGGGCGAGATCGACTGGAACGACACCACCGAAAGCATACCGGCCGCGATCACCGCGCTGGCCATGCCGTTCACGTATTCGATCGCCACCGGCGTGGCCTTCGGTTTCATTTCCTACGCCGTGCTCAAGCTGCTGACCGGGCGCGCGCGCGAGGTCAAGGCGGCGGTATGGGTGATCGCAGCCTTGTTCCTGTTTAAGTTTATCTATCTCGGCGGCGGATGAAAATCGTTCTGCCGCGCTGTCGAGCGTGGGAGCGCACCTGACCTTGAAGTAGGTTTGCGCCAGTTGGCGCCGGCCGGCCGCTTGCGCATGCGCGCCGCCCATGCCCTTAGCTCAGCGGACATGCCGCACACCATCGAATGCCGGCCCGGTGGCCTTGAGCGGGAAACGCATGCCTTTGCGCCGGCCTCGGCAGGTCATCCACAGTGTCGGGTGTCGACGTCGGCCTGATGCGCACCAAGGCGCGAGCTACATTGTTGTTTCCCATAAGCGGTGCGATATACTGCCAGACCTCGTCCTTTCGAAAGTGAATATGCGAAATCGCGCGTCCGAGGGATTCCTGCGCAATGGCGGTGTGACGGGCGAGATGCTGCGCCAGCGCGACTGGCCGGGCCACGAGCTTGGGGCTGCGGCGAGCTGGCCCCAGGCATTGAAAACAGTCGTCAGCCTGATGCTCAATTCCCGATTCGCCATGTTTGTCGCTTGGGGACCGCAATTTCGCCTCTTTTACAACGACAAGTATGCGGAGTTGCTGCAGGACCGGCACCCGTTTGCAATGGGAAAACGGTTTGATGAAGTCTGGCCCGAGGTATGGGATGAGCTCCAGTCATTCATTGCGCTGGCCATGTCGGGCGAAACGGTGTACCGCGAAAATTTCCCGCTGGTCTTGCTCCGCAACGGCACGCAGAGAACGGCCTGGTTCACGTTCTCTTATTCGGCCGTTGAAAGCGACGACGGCAGTGTTGGCGGTTTGTTTTGCACGGTCGTGGAAACCACGCAGGCGGTGCTTGCCGAAAAGGATAGGGCGCACGAGCGCGAACGACTGCGCCAGTTGTTTGATCAGGCGCCAGGGATCATGGCAGTGTTCAGCGGGCCGACGCATGTTTTCGAGCTGGTCAATGCCGCATATATTGCCCACGTCGGGGACCGGCAACTGACCGGAAAGACGGTCCGCGCCGCGCTGCCCGAACTCGAAGGGCAGGGCTTTTTTGAATTGCTCGATCACGTCTACAGCACTGGTGAGCGGCATCCTGGACACGAAGTCGCGGTGAAATTACAGCGCGAAGCGGGTAAGGAACTCGAAGAACGATTTGTCAGTTTCATCTATCAGCCCATTCGAAACGAGCACGGCGAGGTCGGCGGCGTGTTTGTCGAAGGATTCGATGTGACCTCCGCGATCGAGGCGAACGCCGCATTGAAAATGAGTGAACAACGTTTTGTTTTACTGGCCAATACAATCCCGCAACTGGCCTGGATGGCTGACCGCGAAGGCTGGATTCACTGGTACAACGATCGATGGTATGCGTATACGGGCACAAGGCTTGCCGACATGGAAGGGTGGGGCTGGCAGAGCGTGCATGATCCGGCATGCCTGCCCAGCGTGATGGAAACCTGGAAATTGTCGAGCGCAACTGGCCTGCCGTTCGAAATGGCCTTTCCATTGCGGGCCGCCGATGGCACCTACCGCATGTTTTTTACGCGGGTCGCTCCTTTGCGCGATGCTGCCGGCGAGATCGTCCAATGGTTCGGCACGAATACCGATGTGAGCGTGCTGGAAGACGTGCAAAATGAGCTGCGCTTGGCAAACCGCCGCAAGGACGAGTTCCTCGCCATGCTCGCCCATGAACTGCGCAATCCGCTCGCGCCGATCAACACCGCTGCGCAGATGCTCACCATGCCAAAAACCAGCGAGGCAATCGCAAAAAAGGCTGGCGCCATCATTTCACGGCAGGTGATTCACATGACCCAACTGCTCGACGATCTGTTGGACGTGGCACGCGTGACTGGCGGGCTGATCACCTTATCCGAACACCGGCTGTCGCTGAAAGACTTGATTGAGGGAGCTGTCGAGCAGGTGTCGCCGATGCTCATGAAAAAAGAACAAAAGTTAACGGTCAGCGCGCCAGCCTTGCCATTGCCTATCATTGGCGACCCGACCCGGCTGACGCAGGTCTTCGCCAACATCCTCAACAATGCCGCCAAATACTCTCCACCTGGGACCCGCATCGATCTGACCGTACGTACGGAAAAAGGCGGGGTGAGCGTGGAAGTGGCCGATGCAGGCATTGGCATTGCGCCCGAGCTTCTTGCGCATGTATTCGAGCTCTTTACGCAGGGTGCGCGATCCGCGGACAGGGCATCCGGCGGCCTCGGACTCGGCTTGGCCATTGTCAAGAAATTGGTCGAGCTGCACGGTGGGTCAGTCCAGGCTTCCAGTGCCGGTGAAGGTCTCGGCAGTACCTTTGTGGTGTACTTGCCGTTGGCGGAAGAGGGCGCGCATGCCACACCGGCAGCGGGCGTGGCACCCTCGCTGGAGGTGCCATCAAGAAATGTTCTGGTGGTTGACGACAATGTCGATTCGGCCGACATGCTGCAGACGATGCTGGAGCTGCAGGGGCATTCGGTGGCCGTGGCCCATAGCGGTACCGGCGCAATGGATGTTGTTCTGGTGTCCGTGCCCGATATATGCATTCTCGATATTGGCCTGCCGGACATCGATGGTCACGAGCTGGCCCGACGAATTCGTGCGGTCCCGCACATGCGAGACGCCAAACTGATTGCGGTCACCGGCTATGGACAGGATAGCGACCGCGAGCGATCGCAAGCCGCCGGCTTCGACCATCATCTGGTGAAGCCGGTGGACATCAGCCAACTCATGGCATTGATGAGGTAAGCTTGGGTGGTGCAACGCGAGCACCAAAGCCAGCGTTCGCGCGCAGCTTCTGTTCGACAAGATTGTGTGTTTGTCCAGCTTGCGACCGGCACGCAACACTTCCTGGGGGCGTTAGCACGCTTAGTGCGTTTGGTCTTGACCTGGCGCAAGCCAGAAAGGAATATGGTCCTTGTGTTGTGACGCCCTGTCACCGAAAGGATACCGCCTTGACCCTGTTGCGCCATCTCTCGATCCAAAAGAAACTCATGCTCAGCATGGCAGCCTGCCTGCTGTTGTTCGTTGTCATTTCCTCCACCCTGAGCATCACCATGACCAGCCGCGCCATCCGCGAGCGGGTCGTCGAGCAAGAGTTGCCGTCGGTGGTGGGCGAGATCCGCAATGACGTGCTGCGCCAGATTTCGGTGCCGCTGGGCGCGTCGCTGGCGCTGGCCAGCAACACCTACATCCACGCCTGGGAAGGCGAGGGCTTGCCCGATGCCGGCATCGCTGCCTGGAAGGCCTACGCCGAGAGCGTCAAGGCCAAGAACAAGGCCGTCACCGTGTTCTGGGTCTCGAAAGCGACCGGCAAATACATGAGCGAGCAGGGCCTGACCCGTACCATCGACAAGGAAGGCGGCAAGGACCAGTGGTTCCACAGCTTCCTGGCCGAGGGCAAGCCCTACACCCTGGTGCTGAACAAGGAAGGCGCGTCCGACATCATGTTGTTCATCAATGTGCGCGCCGACGCCGGGCCGGGCAAGCTGGGCGTGGCCGGGGTCGGCCTGTCGGTGGCGGCGCTGGCCGACACCATCCGCGCCTACAAGGTCGGCCAGACCGGCTTCGTGTCGCTGGTCAGCGCCAACGGCGCCGTGCTGGTGCATCGCGACGCCGCCCTGGCCGACGGCAAGCATTTGCTCAAGGACTTGCCGGGCTATAGCGAAGAACTGAGCAAGGCCTTGCTGGGCGGCGCCAAATTCACCCACGCCGCCGGCACCGGCGCCAACGGCACGCGCATCCTGGCCTCGTCCTATGTGCCGGAACTGAACATGTATGTGGTGGCCGAAGTGCCGGAAACCGAAGTGCTGGGCAATGTCGCGCGCGACGCCACCATCTCGGCCCTGGTGGCGGCCCTGATCGGCGGCGGCATCGGCCTGTTCGGCATCTATTTGATCAGCCGCGCGATCGCCGGCCCGGTGGCGCGCGCTAGCGCCATGCTGAGCGATATCGCCGGCGGCAATGGCGACCTGAGCCGGCGCATGCCGGTCGAGAGCGGCGACGAGGTGGGCGAACTGGCCGATGCCTTCAACCGCTTCGTGTCGTCGTTGAACCTGACCATCAGCCAGGTGCGAGGCAGCACCGAAACCATCGCCGCAGCCTCGAGCGAAATTGCAGCCGGCAATATGGACTTGTCGGGCCGCACCGAAGCGCAAGCGTCGAGCCTGGAAGAAACGGCCGCCGCCATGGAGCAGATGACCTCGACCGTGAAGCAGAATGCCGAGAACGCCAGCAAGGCCAACCAGCTGGTCGTGTCGGCCTCCTCGCACGCGCTCAAGGGCGGCCAGGTGGTGGGGCAGGTGGTCAGCACGATGGGATCGATTACCGACAGTTCGCGCAAGATCGTCGACATTATCGGCGTCATCGACGGCATCGCTTTTCAGACCAACATCCTGGCGCTGAACGCCGCCGTGGAAGCGGCGCGCGCCGGCGAGCAGGGGCGCGGCTTTGCCGTGGTGGCGTCGGAAGTACGCAACCTGGCCCAGCGCTCGGCCGCCGCCGCCAGGGAAATCAAGACCCTGATCGACGATTCGGTGGCCAAGGTCGATGCCGGCAGCAAGCTGGTGGACGAAGCCGGGGTCACCATGCACCAGATCGTCACCTCGGTGCAGCAGGTGGCCGACCTGATGAGCGAAATCGCCGCCGCCAGTGTCGAG
The DNA here is from genome assembly GCF_011682185.1 of Massilia genomosp. 1. NCBI lineage: Bacteria > Pseudomonadati > Pseudomonadota > Betaproteobacteria > Burkholderiales > Oxalobacteraceae > Massilia > Massilia genomosp. 1. Next base: position 134,673 of record NZ_WHJF01000004.1, on the reverse strand, counting down.
CAGAGCCAGGGCATCGGCCAGATCAACCATTCGATCAGCGCCATGGACGACGCCACCCAGCAGAACGCCGCGCTGGTGGAAGAAGCGGCGGCCGCCGCCAAATCGCTGCAAGACCAGGCGGCCAACCTGGCCAGCGTGGTCAGCGTGTTCAAGCTCGACGAGAACGTGGCGCCGCCCGCGCGCGGAGCCCTCGCCCGGCCGGCGCCGGCGGCCCGCAACGCGCCACGCCCGGCCGCCAAAGCGCTCGCCAGGCCCGCCGCCAAGGCGCCCGCCAAGGCGCCAGCCAAGGCGCCAGCCAAGTCCGCCCCCGCCGGCGACGACTGGGAAGAATTTTGAGCGCCCCGTTGCATGACTTTTAACCAGGGAATCACCATGACCGCCATCCACCTGCGCCGCCTGCCTGCGGCCTGCCTCCTTGCCGCCGCCAGCCTGGCCGGCGCCGCCGCCCAGGCGGCCGACTGGAGCGACACCGCGATCAGCTGGCGCACCGGCGAGCGTTTCCGCGAGCCGTTCAACAGCGAGAACGTCGGCAAGCACGTGTTCGCGCTGACCCACGCCAGCGGCTACCAGTACGGCGGCAATTTCTTCAATCTCGACATGCTCGTTTCCGACAGCAAGGACCCGGCCTCGCTCAAGCAGACCGACGGCGCCCAGGAAGCCTACGTGGTGTACCGCCACACGCTCGACATCGGCAAGCTGCGCGGCGCCCCCATCACATTCGGCCCGGTCAGCGGGCTGGGCGCGACCGTCGGCTTCGACTGGAACACCAAGAACGACGTCGGCTACAACTCGCGCAAGCAGATGCTGGTGGCCGGCCCGACCTTGATGTGGGAGGTGCCGGGTTTTCTGTCGACCAGCCTGTTGCTGCTTCGCGAGAGCAATGCGCCGAGCGGCGCCTTTCCGCCGGTCTCCAATGTGCGCGGGCGCTACACCTACGACCTGCATCCGATGCTCACGGCCAGCTGGGGCATTCCGGTCGCCCGCTTGTGGGCCTTCGAAGGCTATGCCAACTTCATCGCCTCCAAAGGCAAGAGCGAAACCGGGGCGGATACCGGCGCCGAAACCAATATCGACATGCAACTCATGTTCGACGCCGGCGCGGCCATGGGCTATAAAAAGCGCACCTTCCGCGTCGGCCTCGAGTACCAATACTGGAACAACAAATTCGGCAACACCGCGGCCACCACCGGGGGACGGGGCTATCGCGCCAAGACGCCGATGGTACGCGTGGCCTACCATTTCTGAGGGGGTGGCAGCAATGTTGCAAGTTTTGCTATAAGATGGGTGGCTGACTTTCAACCCCCACTGCCCGGAGCCCACCATGCAAGAACTGACCCTGTACGTCGACAGCCGTTTCACCAGCCCGTGGGCGCTGTCGGCGTTCCAGGCCCTGACCGAGAAAAAGCTGCCGTTCACGCTGCACACGGTCAACCTGGACCAGGGCGAGCAGAAGCAGGCTGCGTTTCGCGACCTCAGTCCCATCGGGCGCGTGCCGCTGCTGGTGCAAGGCGAGCTGGCGCTGGCCGAATCGAGCGCCATTGTCGAATATCTGGAAGAAGCCTTTCCGCCGCCGGCCCACGCGGCCGTGCTGCCGGACGGCGTGCAACAGCGCGCCAGGGCGCGCCAGGTCATGGCCTGGCTGCGCAGCGACCTGATGGCCCTGCGCGCCGAGCGTTCGACGGAAGTGGTGTTTTATGCGCCGGTGACCACGCCGCTCACGCAGGCCGGGCAGGCCGCGGCCGCGCGCCTGATCGCGATTGCCGACCAGCTGCTCACGGGCGAGCATTTGTTCGGGCAGTGGTGCATCGCCGACACCGAGCTGGCGCTGGCGCTCAACCGCCTGATCTTGAACGGCGATCCGGTGCCGGAACGGCTCACCGCCTGGTGCGCGGCGCAGTGGCAGCGCGACAGCGTGCGCCAGTGGATCGCCCGCTCGCGCGGCGGCGTACCCGGGTAGGATGGTGGCGGGCGGCTAGCCCCAGGCGGGCAGCCCCGGGCGGGTAGCTTCGGGAACTCGGCGGCAAGGATTGCGCTGAATTCCATCGGGCTGTATATTGTTGCCGAAAGGGAGCAGCAATGGAAGAGCGACGCAAGAATCATGCAATGGCCGCGACGGTTGAGAAGGCAATTCTTCTCAAGGACACCGTATCGGTACACCAAGCCGCAATTTACCTGGCCTCGGGCGGCGTGCCGCTCGATGTGACCGGGCGCGTCCTCACGACCCCGTACCGGCGCGGCATGGTGCGCTCCGGGATCAGTGACGAGGCCTACACCACGCTGCCCGCCACACCGCCGGCCGCACCGGCGCAGCCGGTACGCGCGCCTGCCGCGCCAGTGGCGCCCGCAGCGGCGCCCGCACCCGCACCCGCACCCGCACCCGCTCCGGCGCCGGTCCCTGCCAGCGCGCCCGCGCCTGTCGCCGCCCCTGCTCCCGCCGCCGTCGTCGTCCCTGCGCCGGTCGTGCAATCGGCCGCTCCCGCGCTGCCGCTGCCCTTGCGCGCCACCGATGCCGAAACCGATTCGGACATGGTCACCGTGCCCCTCATGGTGCCTGGCACGCCGTCGGCGCCCTCATCCTGGCGCGACATTATCCACTCAGCCGGTCCGACCTTCCGCTGAACGCCTCGCCTTGCCGCCCGGCTGTTGTGAAACGTTAACAAAATGCCGGCGCAGCGGATGGTCTTTCATTCCTTCCCGCAGGGTTTCCGGCACGATGTTATTTCGTTGACACTGAAAATCGATGGGTGTTATATTCGTATGCCCGGGATGGTAACGTTTCCAATCTAGCCTTATCCCGGCCAGCGGACACAGATCCGCACACAAGGAGACAGGATGCACAGAGCACACAAGCTGGCGCTGGCGGCGGCGCTCGCGCTGGCCGCCTGCGTCACGGCGCACGCGGCGGAATCCACGGCCGGCGCGCCCCGAGCCGAGGTGATTCACTGGTGGACCTCGGGCGGCGAATCGGCCGCCGTCAAGACCATCGCCGACGCCTACCGCGCCGCCGGCGGGGTGTGGGTCGATACCGCCGTCGCCGGCAACGAACAGGCGCGCGCGGTGGCGGTCAACCGCATCGTGGGCGGCAATCCGCCCGCCGCCGCCCAGTTCAACGCCTCCATGCAGTTCCTCGACATCGTCGAACAGGGCATGCTCAATAACGTCGACGAGATCGCCGCCAAAGAGCGCTGGGATACGACCCTGCCGGCGCCGATCCGCGACGTCATCAAGGTCAAGGGCCACTACTACGCAGTGCCGCTGAACGTCCACATGCCGACCTGGATCTGGTATTCCAGGGCGGCGTTCGCAAAGGCCGGCATCGCCAAAGAGCCAGCCACGATGGACGAACTGTTCGCCGCGCTCGACAAGCTCAAGGCCGCCGGCCTGATACCGCTGGCGCACGGCGGCCAGTCGTGGCAGGAGAACATCGTCTTCATGGCGGTGCTGGCCAATGTGGGCGGCAAGGACCTGTACCTGAGCGTGTTGCGCGATCGCGACCAGCGCGCCATCGCCTCCGAACCTTTCCGCCAGGTGCTGGTCGCGTTCAAGCGCCTCAAGTCCTACGTCGATCCCGGCTCGCCCGGGCGCAACTGGAACGACGCCACCGCCCTGCTGGTCACCAACAAGGCCGGCGTGCAGATCATGGGCGACTGGGTCAAGGGCGAGTTCAACGCGGCCAGGCTCACCGCCGGCAAGGAATACGGCTGCATCACCGGCTTCGGCCCGAAGGCGCCGTTCCTGATCCAGGGCGACGCCTTCATCTTCCCCAAGAGCGCCAACGCCGACACGCGCAAGGCGCAACAGCTGCTGGCCGGCGTGATGACCGCACCGAGCACCCTGGCCGCCTTCAACCGGGCCAAGGGCTCGCTGCCGGTGCGCACCGACGTCGATGCCTCCACGCTCGACGCCTGCACCCAGGCCGCCATGACGGTGATGAAAGAGCGCACGCGCCATGTCGGCAACGGCGAGGTGTACCTCACGCCCGACCAGAACGGCGCGCTGGTCGATGTACTGACCGCCTTCTGGAACACCGCCATGCCGGTCGAAAAGGCGCAGAAGAACATCGCCGCCGCCTTGAAGCGCTGACGCCATGCGCCACCGCCATCCCCGGGTTCGCACATTCGCCAAGCAAGCCACGCCGTTCGCCGCGCTGTTGCCGATGGCGCTGACCGTCATCGTCGGCTACCTCGGCACGGTGCTCTGGTCGCTGCGCATTTCGCTGACCAACTCGCGCAGCTTCCCGTCCGATACCTTTGTCGGCATGGCGCAGTACACGCGCCTGTTCGAGAACGAACGCTGGCTGCTCTCGCTCAACAACCTGGCCCTGTACGGGGTGCTGTTCATCGGCGCCTGCCTGGTGATCGGTTTCCTGCTGGCCGTGTTCATCGACCAGAACGTGAGCGGCGAAGGCGTGCTGCGCACGATCTTCCTGTATCCGTACGCGATGTCGTTCGTCGCCACGGGCCTGGTGTGGCAATGGATGCTCACGCCCGGCAACGGCATCGAACAAGCCGCGCACCAGTTCGGGTTTGCGGGCTTTTCGTTCGACTGGATCGTCGACCAGGACATGGTCATGTACACGGTCGTCATCGCCACCGTGTGGCAGGCGTCCGGCCTGGTGATGGCGATGATGCTGGCCGGCCTGCGCGGCATCGACGGCGAAATCTGGAAGGCCGCGCGCCTGGACGGCATTCCCGCCTGGCGCGTGTACCTGTCGATCGTGCTGCCGATGATGTGGCCAACCATTGCCACCGTGCTGCTGCTGCTCACGACCGCCGTGGTCAAGCTGTTCGACGCGGTCGTCGCCATGACCCAGGGCGGCCCCGGCACGGCCAGCGAAGTGCCGGCCAAGTTCATCATGGACCATCTGTTCGGGCGCGCCAACATCGCCCTGGCCTCGGCCGGCGCGGTAGTGCTGCTGGTGCCGGTGCTGGCCATGCTGGCGCCATACGCGTATGCGCGCAGCCGCAAGGGCCGCGCATGAAGCGCCGCTCTTGCTTTAAGCCCGCGCGCATCGGCATCTACGCTTTTTTGATCACCGCCGCGCTGTTCTTCCTGCTGCCGCTGTACGTGATGCTGGTTACCTCGGTCAAGCCGATGGAAGAAATCCGGCTCGGGAATATCTTCGCGCTGCCGCTGCAGGTCACCTTCGAGCCGTGGCGCAGCGCCTGGAGCGGGGCATGCACCGGCGCCTCGTGCGAAGGCATTCGCGGCGGCTTCTGGAATTCGGTGGCGATCACCGTGCCGGGCACCATCCTGCCGATCCTGATCGGCGCCATCAACGGCTACGCGCTCTCGTTCTGGAAGCCGCGCGGCGCTTCGGTGCTGTTCGCCATACTGATGATCGGCGCCTTCATTCCGCTGCAAGTGATGATCTACCCGCTGGTGCGGGTGCTGGCCGCGTTCGGGGTGTTCGGGTCGCTGCCGGGCATCGTGCTGGTACACATGATCTTCGCCATGCCGGTGATGACCTTGCTGTTCCGGAATTACTACGCGGCCGTTCCGCATGAACTGTTCCAGGCCGCGCGCATCGACGGCGGCGGCTTCTTTCGCATCTTCGCCCACGTGATGCTGCCGATGTCGCTGCCGATCATCGTGGTCGCGGCCATCATGCAGGTCACCGGCGTGTGGAACGATTACATCCTGGGGCTGGTGTTCGCGGGACGCGACAACGCGCCGATGACGGTGCAGCTCAATAACGTGATCAACACCACCACCGGCACGCGCCTGTACAACGTCAACATGGCCGCCACCATCCTCACATCGCTGGTGCCGCTGGCGATCTATTTCATCTCAGGGCGCTGGTTCGTGCGCGGAATCGCCGCCGGCGCGGTCAAAGGGTAATCCATGTCGAATGTCTGTGTCCGCAAGCTGTGCATCACCCTCGGTGGCAACGAGATTATCAAGGACCTCGACCTGGCGGTGGAAGAGGGCGAATTCCTGGTTCTGCTGGGGCCTTCCGGCTGCGGCAAGTCGACCCTGCTGCACAGCATCGCGGGGCTGATCGACGTCAGCGCCGGCACGGTGGAAATCGGCGGCGAAGACATGACCTGGGCCGACCCCAGCGAGCGCCATATCGGCATGGTGTTCCAGTCGTACGCGCTGTATCCGACCATGACGGTGGAAAAGAACATGTCGTTCGGGCTGCGCATCAACGGCACGCCCAAGGCGGAGATTGCGCGCCGCGTTGCGCGCGCCGCCGACATGCTCCATCTGGGACCGCTGCTGGCGCGCAAGCCGGCGCAGCTCTCGGGCGGACAGCGCCAGCGCGTGGCGATCGGGCGCGCGCTGGTGCGCGAGGCGGGCGTGTTCTTGTTCGACGAACCGCTCTCGAACCTGGACGCCAAGCTGCGCGCGGAACTGCGGCGCGAACTGAAACTGCTGCACCACAGCCTGCGCTCGACCATGATCTACGTCACCCACGACCAGGTCGAGGCGATGACCCTGGCCACCCGCATCGTGGTCATGCGGGCCGGTAAAATCCTGCAGATCGGTGCCCCAAGCGAGGTGTACGAGCGGCCGGCCAACCTGTTCGTGGCCGGCTTTCTCGGCGCGCCGTCGATGAATTTCATCGATGGCGCGATCGACCTTGACGGCTGCTTCGCCGGCAAGGGCTTTCGCCTGGAAGGGGGCGCCGCGGGGGCGGCGGCCGGCCAGGCGCTGGTGCTGGGCATCCGCCCCGAGCACATTCGCATTGCCGACGACGGCGCGCTGGAAGGAAAGGTAGCGCTGGTCGAACCGATGGGCAACCACCAGATCGTGTGGATCGCCACCGCCGGCCAGCAGCTCTCGGCCATCGTCAACGACACGCGCGTGTTCGCGCTGGGCGAGACGGTGCGCTTCGCGGTCGATGCGGCGCGCGTGTCGCTGTTCGACAAGGCCAGCGAGCAACGCCTGTAATCGGGACTGGAAAGGCAGGCGCGGGGCATGCATAATCCGACGTTTGCGGTATGCTTTCGCTGTATTTACTAAACTGATGGTCTTGAATTGAACAAGCAAAGGACGCCGTGGCCAATATCAAAGACGTAGCACGCCTTGCCGGCGTAGGCCTGGGAACCGCGTCGCGCGTGGTCAGCGGCAAGGGCTCGGTCTCGCCGGCGACGCTGGAACGGGTCAAGAAAGCCATCGCGGAACTCGATTTCCGCCCGTCGCACGCGGCGCGCTCGCTGCTGTCGGGCACCTCGCAAATGATCGGCGTCTACATCCCGGTCCTCAAGGGCACCTTCTACACCCCCATCCTGCAGTCGATCGATACGGCGCTGCGCGCCGCCGGCCTGCACATGGTGGTGGCGTTCGGGGTCGGCTCGGGCGACGCGCGGCGCCAGGCCATCGAAGGCATCGACTTCTTGATGGAGCGCGGCTGCGACGGCCTGGTTTTGCTGACCAATCTGCTGACCGACGACGACATCGCCGCGCTCGGGCCGAAGCAGTCGCGCGTGGTGGTGCTGGGCCACTCTATCGAGAGCATTCCCGGGCAGTGTTTTTCGGCCGACCATACGCAGGGCGGCATCGCGGCGGCGCGCGCGCTGCTGGAGCAGCGTCACCGCAAGATCGCCGTGATCGCCGGGCCATCGACCTCGCCCGACAACGTCGAGCGCATCGCCGGCTTCATGGGCGAACTGGAACGCAGCGGCATCGCTACCGACAAGATGTGGGTGGCCGAGAGCGACTTTTCGCCGCAGGGCGGATGGGACGCGGCGGCCGAACTGGTCGCCTCCGGGCACAAGTTCACGGCGCTGTTTTGCGCCAATGACGAAATGGCGGTCGGCGCGCTGTCGTACTTCCAGGACGTGGGGCTGGCGGTGCCGGGCGACGTGTCGGTGCTCGGTTACGACGATACCCCGAGTGCGCAGTTTTCGGCGCCGCGCCTGACGTCGGTGCATATTCCATGGCGCGACGTGACCCTGAGCGGGCTCAATGCGCTGCTCAACCGCTGCTACGGCAGCGCGCATCCGGTCGCGCGCGAGTTTCCGATCAGCGTGACGGTGCGCGCCTCGCTGGGCAAGCCGGCCAGGCGCCGCGCGGAGTAGGGCGCGGGGCGGCTGCGCCGCCTCGTCGTTCCCGCGCAGCTTACGCAATCTTGTGATTGACAAAATTTCTTCATCGTCGCACTATTGATCTTCGGTTGGGAGCGTTTCCAACTTCTGGCAGCAGCAGAACGGACCCTGGCACCGGATTTCACCGGCAGGCATTTCCACTTTTTCGCACTGACACCATGATCAAGCAATCCTGTCTTATCGCAGCCGTCGCGCTGCTGCACGCCAGCCACGCCGGCGCCGCTCCCCGCAACCTGACCGACTGGCCGCGCGTACGCAGCGCCGTCGCCCCGGACGCCGCGCTCGAAGCGAAAGTCGCCGCCATCGTGGCCGGCATGACGCTCGCGCAAAAAGTCGGCCAGATGACCCAGCCCGAAATCAAGGCCATCACCCCCGAGCAGGTGCGCGAGTTCTATATCGGCTCGGTCCTCAACGGCGGCGGCAGCTGGCCGAACGGGAACAAGTATGCGACGGCGGCCGAGTGGGTCGCGCTGGCCGACAAATTCTACGACGCCTCGATGAGCACCGACATGAAAGTGAACGTGCCGGTCATCTGGGGCATCGACGCCATGCATGGCAACAGCAACGTGTACGGCGCCACCCTGTTCCCGCACAATATCGGCCTGGGTGCGGCGCATAACAAGAAGCTCGCGCTGCAAATGGGCGAGGCGGTCGGCAAGGCGGTGCGCGCGACCGGCATCAACTGGGTGTTCGCGCCGACGCTGGCGGTCACGCGCGACGATCGCTGGGGCCGCACCTACGAGAGCTTTTCGGAAGATCCGGCGCTGGTAAACAGCTACGCCGCCGAATATGTGCGCGGCATGCAGGGCAAGTTCCGCGACGATGCCAACGTCATCGCCACCGCCAAGCACTTCATGGGTGACGGCGGCACCGACCAGGGCAAGGACCAGGGCGTCACCCGCGCCACGCCGGCGCAGATGATGAATATCCACGCGGCCGGCTACTACAGCGCGCTGGACGCCGGCGCGCAGACGGTGATGGCCTCGTTTAACAGCTGGGTCGATGTATCGTCCGGCAAGGACTACGGCAAGGTTCATGGCAGCAAAGAGCTGTTGACCGACATCCTCAAGACCAGGATGGGCTTCGACGGCCTGGTGGTGAGCGACTGGGATGGCATCGGCCAGGTGAAAGGCTGCCGCAACGACAGCTGCGCCCAGGCGATCAACGCCGGCATCGACATGATCATGGTGCCGAACGACTGGAAAGCGTTTATCGCCAACACCATCAAGCAGGTGGAGGCGGGCGAGATTCCGATGGCGCGCATCGACGACGCCGTGACCCGCATCCTGCGCGTGAAGCTGCGCGCGGGCCTGTTCGGACACAAGCCGTCGGCCGGCAAATACGCCGGCAAGCTTGACGCGCTGCAGGCGCGCGCCCTGGCGCGCCAGATGGTGCGCGAGTCGCTGGTGCTGCTCAAGAACGACGGCGGCGCGCTGCCCCTGGCACGCGGCAAGAAGATCCTGGTGGTCGGCAAAAGCGCCGACGACCTGTCGCTGCAAACCGGCGGCTGGTCGCTGACGTGGCAGGGCACCGACAACAAGAACAGCGATTTTCCGAACGGCGAAACGATCCTGGCCGGCATCGAGGACGCCGCCGGCGCCGCCAACGTGACCTACAGCGCCACCGCCGAAGGCGTCGACGTGGCGGCCTTCGATGCGGTGGTGGCGGTGATCGGCGAAACGCCGTACGCGGAGTTCGGCGGCGACATCGGCCCGTCCGGCACCCTGCGCCACAGCGGGCGCCATCCGGAAGACCTGGCGGTCCTCAAGGCCGTCGCCGGCAAGGGCAAGCCGGTGGTCACCGTGCTGGTGTCGGGCCGCGCACTCTATACCAATGACCTGATGAATTTGTCCGACAGTTTTGTGGCCGCCTGGCTGCCCGGATCGGAAGGCAAGGGCGTGGCCGATGTGCTGTTCAAGGGCGCGCATGGCTTCAAGGGCAAGCTGTCGTTTTCGTGGCCCAGGTCGATCTGCCAGGCGACGGTGAATGTGGGCGACGCCGATTACGCGCCGCTGTTCAAGACCGGCTACGGCCTGACCTACGCCAGCAAACAAAAAGTCGGCCAGCTCGACGCCGCTTATGCCGACGGCGGCTGCGGCGTAACCAATCTGTACCCGGTATTTAACCAGTCGGACCGCGCCACCTGGCCTTTGTCCGTGGTGGTGGGCGACCAGCGCAGCGCGCTCGGCGCCGACTTGAACAAGGCCATCACCGAGCCCGGCGTGAAGATCGAGACCTCGCAGGTGAACACCCAGCAGGATGCCAAGAACGTCTTCTGGAGCGGCCCGGCGCGCCTGGAAGCGCATGGCGCCAAGGCGCTCGCCCTGCCGGCGTTTGCCACCAGGGATGGCGCGCTGCAGTTCGATACCATCGTCACCAGCGCACCGGCCGGCAAGGTACTGGTGTCGATGGACGGCGCCGCGCTCGACCTGACGGCGGTGTTCAAGGGCCTGGTGGGCAAGGCCAGGCAAACCGTCAGGATTCCGCTGGCCTGCTTCACGGCCAAGGGCGCCGACCTGGCCAGGGTGCAAACGCCGTTCGCGGTGGCCAGCGACGCGGTATTTAACGCCGCCTTTGCCAATATCGAGGTGGCCGGCGGCGCCGCGCTCGAGAAGGACGCACTCAAGTGCGCCGACCTGAAATGAGTGCTGGCGCCTTCCCGGATGCGCGCCGGCTGGCCGGTGCGGGCGGTGTGAGCGCCCGCTTCGCGGCTGGCCGGTCGCGGCCCTGGAGGGCTCGGAATATGCACATCGGGTCGGATGTGGCACCAGCCGGGCGCGCGCCGGAATTGGGCGCTCGCGCGAGCGGATCGGGCGTGTCGGGTATCATTCCGGCTGCGCTGGGCTTGCCGGCGCGCCGCGCGTATGTCCGCGGCTCGGCCGCGCCGATCTTGTCCGGTGCCGGAACAGATGAAAGGGGGGCTCGATTAACATGAAGGAGTAGCATGCAACACGTATCGACGGCCAAGGCCGTGCCGCAGGCGCCGGGTGCGCACCAGGGCCATACCGGCCCGCTGATCGTCATCACCATCCTGTTTTTCATGTGGGGCTTCCTTACCTCCCTGAACGACGTCCTGATTCCCCATCTGAAGTCGGTGTATGAGCTGAGCTACGTGAAGGCCATGCTGGTGCAGCTGTGCTTCTTCGGCGCCTACCTGGTGGTGTCGCTGCCGGCCGGCTTCCTGATCAAGAAAATCGGCTACCAGAAGGGCGTCGTCGCCGGCCTGGCCATCGCCGCCACCGGCTGCGCCATGTTCTATCCGGCCGCGAACGCCGGTTATGCGCTGTTCCTGCTGTCGCTGTTCGTGCTCGCCGCCGGCATCACGGTGCTGCAGGTGGCGGCCAATCCGTACGTCACGGTGCTGGGCGACCCGGCCACCGCATCGAGCCGGCTGACCCTGACCCAGGCGTTCAATTCGCTGGGCGCCACGGTGGCGCCGTATCTGGGCGCGCTACTGATTTTGTCGAGCACCGTGCTCTCGGCGGACGACCTGAAAAAACTGCCGGAGGCCGAACAGATCGCGTACCGCGTACACGAAGCGGCCACGGTGCAGCTGCCTTACCTGATGATGGCGGCGCTGCTGGTGGCGCTGGCGGTGTTCTTCGCCATGGCGCGCCTGCCGGCCATTACCGACAGCGACGACGCCGCCGCCGCCGGTCATGGCGACGACAAGGCCTCGGTCACCGGCTACCGCCATCTGGTACTGGGCGCGCTCGGGATCTTTTTATATGTGGGCGCGGAGGTCAGCATCGGCAGCTTCCTGATCAACTTCATGGGCGAAAAAAACATCGCCGCATTCAGCGCCGACACCGCCGCCAAATACGTGACCATCTACGGCGGCGGCGCCATGATTGGCCGCTTCATCGGCTTTGCGGCGATGCGTTACATCAGCCCGGGCAAGGCGCTGGCCTTCAATGCGGCCTGCTCGATCGCGCTGATCATGGTGGCGGTGTTCGGCAGCGGGATGGTGGCGATGTGGGCGATCCTGCTGGTCGGCCTGTGCAACTCGATCATGTTCCCGACCATTTTCAGCATGGCGCTGTACAAGCTGGGCAAATTCACCGGGCAGGGATCGAGCATCCTGTGCATGGCCATCGTCGGCGGCGCACTGGTGCCGCTGGCGCAAAGCGTGCTGGCCGATGCGTTCGGCGTGCAGTTGTCGTTCCTGGTGCCGGCCGCCTGCTACCTGTTCGTCATCTATTACGGGCTCAAGTACGCCAAAATGTATCAGGGCTGATCCTCGGTTCGCCGCAGACAGACACCGCCGCTTGCCGGCGGTGTTTTCATTTGCGCGCGCCGATTTGCTTGAACTTGCGGGGGCGGGGCGCGGTCCAAACGAGACAGGCGCCCGCGCGCGGGCGCCAACCCTAACCTCATCAGGAGATCGACATGTTCAACAAGAAATCGGTAAAAGGATTGATCGGCATGTGCGCGGCGGCTGCGCTGTGCGCCAGCCTGGCTGTTCAGGCACAGACCGGCGGCAGCCAGGGCGGCAGCGGACAGGCCGGCACCGGGCAAGGCGCAACCGGCCAGGGCGGGACCCAAGGCAGCACCGCCACGATCGGCAGCGCCGACCGCAAGATCGTCACCGACCTGGCCATGGCCAATATGGCCGAAATCGAGGCGGCGCGCACGGCCCAGGGCAAGAGCCAGGACGAGCAGGTCAAGAAATATGCGCAGCAAATGATCGACGACCATACCAAGGCGCTGGGCGAGGTGCAGCAACTGGCGCAAACCAAGAGCGTCACCCTGCCATCGACACTGGACCGCGCCCACAAGGCCAAGGTCGACAAGCTGGCCGCGCTGTCGGGCGACGCCTTCGATCGCGCCTACATGGCGCAGGCCGGCGTGGCCGAGCACAAGAAAACCCACAGCATGCTGGGCAAAGCGCAGGGCCGCGCCAAGGATCCCGAAATCAAGGCGCTGATCACGCGCATGACGCCGACCGTGGACCAGCATCTGAATGCGGCGAAAGAACTACACGGCAACAAGAGCAAGGCCACGGGCAGTTCGGGTGCGGGGACGGAAAAAACCGGCCAGTAGCATCGCCCATCAGCAAGGCCGGCATCGCCGCGCGGCGGGCCGTCGATATCGGCGGCGGAGGGGGCGCGGGCACGAGCTGAACGGTCACGCTACAATGAGCGCTCATGCTCGCCATCCTCGCCATTACCTTCCCGTTTTTCGCCCTGGTCCTGTGCGGCTACCTTGCGGTGCGGCGTCATTTGCTGCCGCAACTGGCCATTCCGGGCCTGAACAGCTTCGTCCTGTATTTTGCCTTGCCGTGCCTGCTGTACCGCTTCGGCTCGACCACGCCGCTGACCCAGTTGCTCGACGCCGGCCTGTTCGGCGTCTACCTGCTGTGCGCGTTGACGACGGTGGCCCTGGCGATGCTGCTGACCTTGCGCCGCGCCGGCTGGAACGATGGCGCTTTCGGGGCGCTGGTGGCGGCTTTTCCCAACACCGGCTTCATGGGTGTGCCGCTGCTGCTGGCCCTGCTCGGGCCGCGCTCGTCCGGGCCGGTGATCGTGGCGCTGGTGGTCGACCTGGTGCTCACGACGTCGCTGTGCATCGTCCTGTCGCGGCTCGGCCCGTCAAGCGGGCAGAGCAGTGCTACGGCCCTGCGCAATGCGCTCAAAGGCATGCTGCGCAACCCGATGCCGTGGTCGATCCTGCTGGGCGCGCTGGCGTCCGGCGTCGGCCTGGTATTGCCCAAGCCGCTGATGAGCACGATCAGCCTGCTGGCCGACGCCGCTTCGCCGGTGGCGCTGTTGTCCATCGGCGCGGTGCTGGCGCGCTCGCAGATGAACGCCAGCGGCGCCACCGCGCTGGCCGATTTTGTCCCGCTTGCCCTGCTCAAGCTGCTGATCCACCCCTTGCTGATGCTGGCCATCGGTCATGCCGCCATCGGGCTCGGCGTTCCCATCGACCCGGCCGCCCTGACGGTGCTGGTGCTGGTCGCCTGCCTGCCCAGCGCCAGCAACGTGGCGCTGCTGACCGAACGCTTCGGCGCCGACACCGGCAGGGTGGCGCGCATCATCCTGGTCTCGACCGCACTGTCCTTCCTGAGCTTTTCGGCGGCTGTATCGTTGCTGATATGAAACATTTCTGACTTCTGGCAGCCTGTTTGTGAAATAATAAGGGGCGAGTCCATCGACGATGCGGCGGCAAATTCAGGGGTGTCGATTGCTAGAAATGTTTGCAGTGGAGCAGGAGCTGGCGCAACTGGAAGAGGAGCTTTCTTCCCAGTACGGCCTCGCGCGCCTGAAGCCGATGCTGGCGCTGGCCTGGCACCTGCGCCAGCGCGACCCTGCGCGCGCGCGCACCCTGTCGCTTGACGCCGCGCCTTTGCTGGCGCTGCTGCCCGAAGCGGAACGGCGCCTGGAACAGGCGCGCTGCCAGCTGATCGACGGCGAAGCCGCCTGGCTGGACGGCCAGCTCGACGCCGCGCGCGCCCTGGCCGACGCGGCCTGGGAAGAATTCCACCGCCAGGACGACTCGATCGGCAGCGCCGACGCGCGCTGGCTGCGCGCCTGGATCGAGGTCGATCGCGGCAACGCCGCCGCCAGCGACGCCGAACTGGCGGGCGCCGCGCATGATGTCTGGCGCGCCGGCGACCGTTTGCGTGCCGACGTGATCGACGCAGCAGCCGCCCTGTTCGCGGTGTTCCGCAACCTGCACTCGGCCAATGAACGCTGGGGCAAGCGCTTCGACCCCGCCGAAAAAGGCCTGCACCCGGCCGCCGCCGGCTGGATCAACGACTATCTCGGCACCGCCGCCTTCCAGGCCAGCGACTTCGGGCGCGCCATCGGCCTGTTGATGAACACCTTCGAAGCGGCGCTGGCCACCGGCCAGCTGCGGCGCGCGATCAACGTCGCCACCAATATCGGCAACGCCTTCACCAGCCTCAATGCGCACCACGCCGCGCTCGAATGGATGCAGCGCGGGCTGGACCTGGCGCGTCCCACCGGCTGGCCGATGAGCATTGGCCTGGCGCTGATGCAGACCGCCGAAACGCTGCGCCAGCTGGGCCAGCGCGAAGCGGCGCTGGAACTGCTGCACGAAGCGCTGGCCACGCTCGCGCCCATGTCCGGATCGCGCGCCTACGCCATCGCGCTCGAATACGAAGGCGACCTGGCGCTCGACGGCGGCGACTATCCGGCGGCGCTGGCCAGCTTCGCGCGCCTGGAAGCGCGCGGCGAAGCGCTGCGCCAGGCGGACTTCCAGAGTGGCGCGCGGCGCGGCCAGGCGCATGCGCTGTCGCACATGAACCGCCCGCACGATGCGCTCGACAAGGCCGCCGCCGCGCTGGCGCTGGCGCGCGAACACGGCGACTCGTACAACCAGATCGCCGCGCTCAAGGTGCTGGCCGAGATCCACGCGCGCCACAGCCTGCCCGGTCCAGCGCCGCTGGAAGCGCCCAGTCCCGCGCTGCATTACCTGCGCCAGGCCATGGCGGTGGCGGCCACCATCGACGGCTACACCGTGCCCGGCGACCTGTATGACGCGGTGGCGCGCGAATACGCCAGCGTGGGCGATTACCCGCAAGCGTACGACATCGCGCTGCGCGCCGGCGCCGCGCGCGACAAGACCCACAGCCAGGAAGCGACCAACCGCGCCGTCGCCATGCAGGTGCAGTACCAGACCGAACGCGCCAAGACCGAAGGCGAGCATCATCGCCAGCTGGCAGCCGCCGAAGCCAAGCGCGCCGAGGTGCTGCAGCAGACCAGCGCCACGCTCGAACACTTGTCGGCCATCGGCCAGGAGATCACCACCCACCTCGACGCCGCCGCCGTGTTCCGCGCGCTCGACCGCCATGTGCATGGCCTGCTCGACGCCACCCATTTTTCCATCTTCCTGATCGATGCGGACGGCAGTTCCCTGAGCTGCGCCTTCGGCGTGGAAGCGGGCAAGGCGCTGCCGGCCACGCGTTACTCGCTCACCGACGAACATGCCAACTCGGCGCGCTGCGTGCGCGAGCGCTGCGAGATCCTGCTCGGCCTCAATGCCGGGGACGACATGCCGAACCTGATCCCCGGCACGCTGCCGACACTGAGCCTGCTGTTTGCGCCGCTGTTGATCGGCGAGCGGGTGCTGGGCGTGATGACGGTGCAGTCGCTGCAGGCGAACGCCTACCGCGAAAGGGAGCGGCTGATTTTCCGCACCCTGTGCGCGTACGGCGCCATCGCCCTCGATAACGCCGGCGCCTACCTGCAGGTGGCGGCCACGCTCAAGGCCTTGAGCGCGACCCAGGCGCAGCTTCTGGAGAAGAACCTCGAACTCGAGCAAGCCTACAAGGCGCTGGAAGAGGTGAGCCTGACCGACCAGTTGACGGGCCTGCGCAACCGCCGCTTCTTCTTGCAGCATGTCGATGCCGACGTGGTCATGAGCTTGCGCGGCTACGACGACCCGTTGCGCAACGGCACCGTCGAACGCGAGAACGCGCCGGGCAAGGACCTGGTGTTCTTCATGGTCGACCTGGATCACTTCAAGGAAGTCAACGATCTGCACGGCCACGCGGCCGGCGACGCGGTGCTGGTGCAGATGCAGGAGCGCCTGCGCGAAGTGTTCCGCGAGTCCGATTACCTGATCCGCTGGGGTGGCGAAGAGTTCCTGGTGCTGGCGCGCGCCACGCACCGCGACGACGCCAAGGTGGTGGCGGAACGGATTCGCCAGGCCGTCGCCAACCGCGACTTCGTGCTGCCCGACGGGACGGCCGTGCGCAAGACCTGCTCGATCGGGTTTGCCTGCTTTCCGTTCGTGCCGGAAGAACCGCGCCTGTTATCGTGGTCCGAAGTGGTGGAGCTGGCCGACCAGGGCCTGTACCTGGTCAAGCGCTCCGGGCGCAATGCCTGGGCCGGCATCTACAGCACGCCCGAAACCCGGCACGAGGGCGTTTTCTCGCGCCTGATCCACCACCTGGAACAGGCGCTGACCGATGGCGAGGCCCGGCTGGTGAGCAATGCCGACGAAGTGCAGGTGACTGCCGGCGCCAAGCCGCGCCGTTTGGTGCTCGCCACCGACAAGGTAACGCCGCGTTAGATTTCCGCGCGGCGCCGCATCGCCTGCGCCATCGGCGCATCCATGGCCGCCATGACCGTCCGCTGGTCGTTCTGGGAGCGGTTCTGGCTCACCTTCCATTTGCCGTGCATGCGCATGACCGGAATTTCGATCCCGACGATCAGCTCCAGCAGGCGCTCGATGAAGCCGGGCGGGGCGTCGTCCATGGTCCATGGCGTTTTCTGCGTGCCTTCATGGCGCGCGGTCAGGCGGGCCAGCAGCGCGAGTATCCACGCCGGGTCTTCGATGGCGCGCAGCGGGCCATGCGCGTGTACCACGGCGTAGTTGTAGGTCGGGACCACTTTGCCGTTGATCTTCTTGTCCTCGTACAGCGCCGGCGTGATGTAGGCCGACGGCCCCTGGAACACCACCAGCGTCTCTCCTTCGTGGCGCCAGAGCGGATTGGCGCGCGCCACGTGGGCGCGCAGGATGCCGAACGGCGCCTCGGCTACCGCGTCGGCTACCGCGTCGGCGGCGTCGATCACGAACGGAATGTGGTTGGCGTCCAGGCCGGCGTCGCCGTGCGTGATCACGGCGCCCAGCGGGTACTCGTCGATCAGGCCGTGCAGCAGGGCGGGGCGGATCTCGTCGAAGCAGGATGGTCCGTACATCTTATGCACTCCCTTCGATGAACACGTCGGCCTTGATCGAATTGGCGATGTAGCACTGCGCGTGGGCGGCGTGGTGCAGGGCGTCGAGTTGGGCGGCATCCGGACCCGTGCCGTCGGCGAAGCCGATCGCCGGACGCAGCACGATGCGCGTCATCGCCATCTTGCCGTCGGCGTTTTTGCTCATGGTGCCGAGGGCGTGGTCTCGGTAGTCGTCCACCACGTGGCCTGCGCGGGCGGCCAGCGAGAGGAAGAACAGCATGTGGCAGCTCGACACGGCGGCGACCAGCGCTTCTTCCGGATCGACGGCAGCGGGGTCGGACATCGGCGGCGCGACCGACAGGGGCGACGAGGAGGCGGGAACCCGCAGGCCGCCATCGAAGGTCCATGAGTGGGCGCGGCTGTAGCGCTTGTCCAGGAATGGCTGCGTACCGCGCTGCCAGGCCAGTTGTGCTTCGAATTGCTGCATTTTTTCTCCATAGGGACATGTCAACCGCCACGTCGTTCCCGCGCAGGCGGGAACCCAAGTTCACGGCGGATCGCAGATGCCCTGGATTCCCGCCTGCGCGGGAATGACGAGCCAGCGATCATCTTATGCGCCGCTTTGGCTTGCTCAAATATCCAATTCACGCGATTATGTGAAGACCAATTTGAAGATCGCCATGCTCGTCACCGACATCCTCGCCGCCTTGCCCCTCGCGCGCGGCACACCCGACCCCCTGTTCCGCCAGCTCTACGCGCAGATCAAGGACGCCATCCTGCGCGGCACGCTCGGCGCCGGCATGCAGTTGCCGCCCACGCGCGAACTGGCGCGCCTGCTGTCGGTCTCGCGCCAGACGGTGCTCAACGCCTACGACCAGCTCAGCGCCGAGGGCTACCTCAGTGGCGCCGTCGGCAAAGGCACCTTCATCAGCGAGCACCTGGTCCAGGCCGCCCCCGCCCCGCAGGCCACCCAGGCCACGCAGGCGCCGATGCGCCCCCTGTCCGCGCGCGGCGAGGCCTATTGCGCGGCCATGGAAAGCGTCGGCTTCCATCAAGGGAAACTGCGTCCTTTCCGCGTCAGCATGCCGTCGCTCGACCTGTTTCCGTTCGATGTCTGGAGCCGCCTGGAGGGGCGGCGCTGGCGCCATCCCGACTACCACATGGGCTACAGCGACCCGGCCGGCTACGCGCCATTGCGCGAGCTGCTGTGCGTCTACCTGCGCGCCTCGCGCGGCGTGAGCTGCACGCCCGAACAGGTGGTGATCACCTCCGGCTCGCAACAGGGCCTGTTCCTGCTCTCGCAACTGCTGCTCGCGCCCGGCGACGAGGTCTGGGTCGAGTCGCCCGGCTACCAGGGGGCCAGCGCACCGCTGTTCGCCGCCGGCGCCAACGTGCGCACGGTGCCGGTGACGGCCGACGGCATGGATGTCGCCTACGGCATCGCGCATTACCCTGACGCGCGCATGGTGCTGGCCACGCCCTCGCACCAGCTGCCGCTCGGCGTGACCATGAGCCTGCAGCGCCGCCTGGAGCTGCTGCGCTGGGCCGCCGCCAAGCGCGCCTGGATCATCGAGGACGACTACGACAGCGAGTACCGCTACACCGGCCCGCCGCTGGCGTCGCTGCAAAGCCTGGACCGCGCCGGCTGCGTGCTGTACGTCGGCACCTTGTCGAAGGTGCTGTTTCCCGGCCTGCGCCTGGGGTACATCGTGGCGCCGCCGGCGCTGGTCGAACCGGTGGTGCGCGCCAAGGCGGTGATGGACCGCCACACCGCCATCGTGCCGCAGATGGTGCTGGCCGACTTCATCGCGGACGGCCATTTTGGCCGCCACATCCGGCGCATGCGCGACGCCTACGGCGAACGGCGAAGAGCGCTGCTGGACGCCATCGCCGCGCGGCTGGGCGAGACGGTGCTGGTCGGCCCGTCCGACGCCGGCCTCGATCTGGCCGTGCATTTCCTGGGCGGCCACGATGAAGCGACGGTCGTGGCGCGCGCGCTGGAGCAGGGCATCGAAACGCGCGCGCTGGCGTATTATGCGAACCGTTCGGCCATGCCCGCATGCGCATTCGCTCCCGGCCTGCTGCTGGGGTTTTCGTCGCTCACGCCGGCGCAGATCGTGCATGGAATCGATGTGCTGGCGAAGGTGCTAAGCCCGCCGCCTTGAACTATACTGGCGTCATGACTATTGAACGCTGCTCCTGGGCCAACCCGGCCAATCAACGCTATCTCGATTACCACGACCACGAGTGGGGCGTGCCTTGCCACGATGAGAACACGCTGTTCGAAATGCTCAATCTGGAAGGCGCGCAGGCGGGCCTGAGCTGGGAGACGATCTTGAACAAGCGCGCAAGCTACCGCCTCGCTTTCGATCACTGGGATGCCGAAAAAATCGCCCGCTACGACGCCGCCAAGGTGGCCGAACTGCTGGCCAATCCCGGCATCGTGCGCAACAAGCTCAAAGTGGCCGCCGCCATCACCAACGCCCAGGCCTACCTGCGCCTGCGCGCCGAAGGCAGTTCGCTCGACGACTACCTGTGGGGTTTTGTCGACGGCCAGCCGATCGTCAACCACTACAGCGGCGACCAGCGTTCGCCGGCCAAGACCGCACTGTCGGACCGGCTCTCGAAAGACCTGCTTGAGCGCGGCTTCAAGTTCGTCGGATCGACCATCGTGTACGCCTACATGCAGGGCATCGGCATGATCGACGACCACGCCGCCAACTGCTTCCGTCACGGGAAGCGGCGCGCATGAACTGGCAAAGCATCTGGGGCGAACGCGCCCACTTCGTCATTTTCGATGCCGCCTACGGCGACGGCGCGGCCTTTCAAAAGACGCTGCACGCCTGGCGCAACGACCCGCGCCGGCCCGCGCGCCTGCATTACATTGCGCTGGCCAATGAAGCGCTGCCCGGCTACCGGCGCATTGCGCAAATTGAAGACGCGGTCACGCTCGACCTGCTCAGCGCGCCGCTCGACAGCGCGCTCGAACAACTGACGGCGCGGCTGGACGTGATCTGGCTGCACGACGTCCAGGACGCCGGCACCCGCTTCGCGCACGCGCTGGGCAAGCTGGCCGCGCCGGGCGCGCTGCTCGACGCCGAGGGCTTGACGCACGCGCAAGTGGCGAGCCTGGCGCGCGCCGGCTTTGCCTGGGAACCCGGCGGGCAGCGCGCCGTCTACGCCAGCCGCCGTCCGCAGGCCGCAGCGGCGCCGCCGCGCGCGCGCCACGCCATCGTGATCGGCGCCGGCCTGGCCGGCGCCGCCGCCTGCGAACGCCTGTGCGTGCGCGGCTGGAAGGTGACCTTGATCGAACGCCATGCGCAGCCGGCGCGCGAAGCGTCCGGCAACCGGGCCGGCATCAGCATGCCGCTGCTGTCGAAAGACGACAACCTGATGACCCGCCTGTCGCGCGCCGCCTTCCTGTATGCGCAAGCCTACTGGAGTCGCATCGACGAGAACAGCATTGAGCACGCCCGCTGCGGCGTGCTGCAACTGGCGCGCGACGCCGCCCACGCCGAGGTCCAGCGCGCCATCGCCGCACGCCACCCTTACCCGCTTGATTTTGCCGAGTGGCTGGAAGCTCCGGCAGCGACCGAACTGCTTGGCGCGCCCGCGCCGGATGGGGCCTGGCTGTTCCGCCAGGGGGGCTGGATCCGGCCCGCCAGCGCCTGCGGCGCCATGCTCACCGTCTGCGGCGAAGCGTTGACACGCCACTTCGGCGCCGGCACCGTGACGCTCGAAAAACGCGGCGCCGACTGGTGCGCCATCGATGCCGCCGGCGAGCTGCTGGCGCAAGCGCCGGTGCTGGTGCTGGCCAACGGCACCGGCGCGGCCGACGTGGCGCAAGCCGCCGGCCTGCCATTGACCGCCGTCCGCGGGCAGGTCACCCACCTGGCCGAAGGCGCCGCGCCGGCGCTGTCCTTCGTGCTCTGTCGCGAAGCTTACCTGACACCCGCCGTCGGCGGCCTGCACAGCCTGGGCGCCAGCTACGACGATGACGACGATCCGGCCCTGCGCCAGTCCAGCCAGGACCAGAACCTGGACAAGATCCGCACCATGCTGGGCGACCCGGCACTGGGGCGCGCCGCGCCGCTGCTGGGGCGCGTCGGCTTTCGCTGCGTGGCGCCGGACCGCATGCCGCTGGTGGGCGCCTTGCCCGACCCGGAGGCGGCTGGCCGCATCGAGCGCCTGCGCGACGTGCCGCGCCACCAGGGCGTGTACGGCTTGCTGGGCTACGCTTCGCGCGGGCTGACCTGGGCGCCGCTGGCGGCCGAACTGCTGGCCGCGCAACTCAATGGCGAGCCGCTGCCGCTCGAAGCGGACCTGGTCGCGGCGCTCGATCCGGCCCGTTTCCTGTTGCGCGAAAGGCGCCGCAGCGAGGTAGGATAGCGAACCGGGTCCCTTGTCATCCGGTTATAATTGGTCTGTAGCAACTTTTCTGCAACCGATCGCCGCGCCCAGCGTGGCTGGAGCCGATCACGATGGACGATGCGCCCGAGTCGAACGAGCTGTTTTTGTTTCTTGCGTCCACCGCGCACGATATGAAAAACTCTGTCAGCGTGCTGAGCGGCACCCTGGAAACCTTGCTTGCGCAAGCCGTCCCTGGCGCCGAGGCCGCCTATCCGCAGATGGCGCACATGCTGTACCAGACCAAGCGCCTCAACGACAACCTGATCCAGTTGCTGGCCCTCTACAAGCAGGTCGGTAAGCCTGCTTATCCGTTCGACATGCAGCCGCTGGCGATGGGCGACCTGGTGGCGCAGGTGGCCGGCGCGGGGCGTGTCCTGCTCGACTCGCGCCATATCAAGCTGGAAACGAAGGCCAACCCCGACCTGGTCTGGCATGTGGACGAAGACTTGATCGTCGGCGTGCTCGGGCATGCGATCAACAATGCCATCCATTACACCAAAGACACCATCCGCCTGGCCATCGACGTCGTCGACGGCGACCTGGAAATCCGCATCGAAGACAATGGCGGCGGCTATTCAAGCGCGATGCTGGGCGCCGGCGTGTCGGCCATGCACGGCGCCAGCGCGGGCGTGAATTTCTTGACCAACAGCACCGGCCTGGGCCTGTATTTCTCCAGCGAAGTGGCCAAGATGCACAAGCACCGCCAGCGCAGCGGCCGCCTGCGCCTGGAAAACGGTGGCGCGTACGGCGGCGCCTGCTTCGTATTGAGCCTGCCATGATCGTCGATCCCAAACCGACCGCCAACCTTGCCACCAGCATCGACCTGGTCGACTGGGCCGGCAAGAATTACCTCGTGGTGGATGACTTCATCGGCATCCGCCAGTTGCTGCGCGAAAGCTTGCGCAACCTGGGCGCCAAGAACATCGACCAGGCCTCGAGCGGCGGCGAAGCGATCGCCATGCTGGCGCGCATCCGCTACGACGTGGTGCTGTGCGACTACAACCTGGGCGAGGGCAAGAACGGCCAGCAAGTGCTGGAAGAAGCGCGCGTGCGCAATTTGCTGCTGCCGAGCAGTGTCTGGCTGATGGTGTCGGCCGAGAAAAGTATCGAATCCGTGATGGGCGCGGCCGAACACCAGCCCGACGCCTACCTGATCAAGCCGATTACCGAGGGCGTGCTGCTGACCCGGCTGAACCGCGTGTGGCAAAAGAAACAGGTGTTCAAGCAGATCGACCAGGCGTTTGCCGAAAAGGATTACCTGCGCGCCGCCAGGATGTGCGACACCCAGATCGTGGCCAACAAGCTGCACGAAATGGAATTGCTGCGCATGAAGGCGCGCCTGATGCTCAAGAGTGGCGAGCCCGAAAAGGCGCGCGAAACCTATGAACGGGTGCTGCAGGAGCGCGATTACCAGTGGGCCAAGTCGGGCCTGGCCAGGATCCGCATGGCCAACGGCGAATACGAGCAGGCGCGCCAGATGTTCCAGGGCGTCATTTCCGAGAACCGCTACTACATTGACGCCTACGATCAGCTGGCGCTCACTTACCAGAGCATGGGGCAGATGGAGGAGGCTTGCGCCGTGCTCGAACGCGCCGCCAAGCTCTCGCCCAATTCGGTGATGCGCCAGCGTGCGCTCGGCCACGTCTCGCTCAAGCTGGGCAATGTGGCCATGGCTGAAAAAGCGTTCCGCAAGTGCATTTCGATCGGTGAATATTCGGTGATGAAAACCGTCGACGCCTATCTGGGCCTGGCGCGGGTCTGCGGGCTCAAGCTCGAAACCAAGGAAGCGATGCAATTGCTGGTGCTGGCCCAGCGCGAATTTTCAGGCGAGCAAGTCCAGCTGCGCTGCAAGATTACCGAAGGCATGGTCCACCACGAGAGCGGCGACTTCCAGCGCGCGCGCAAGGCGGGCGATGAGCTCGACGAACTGCTCGTCGCCAATCCGGAACGCCCGGATACGCCCACCTGCCTGGAACTGGCGACCTTGCTGTTTTCCGTGGGGCACCGCGATTCGCCGGTCGAGCTGCTCTGTTACGTGATCAGGAACAATCACGACAACCTGCAACTGCTCGACGACGTGCAAAAAATCTTCGACCGCGCCCACATGGGCGACGAGGGGTTGGCGCTGATCCGGTCCTCGAAGAAAGAAGCGAGCGACCTGATGAACCAGGGCGTGTCGCTATGGAAAACCGGCAAGCTGCCCGAAGCGGTGGCCTGGATGCGCAGTGCGCGCATGAGTTTGCCGAACAACCTGCGCATCCTGTTCAACTCGGCGCAGATCATCATTTCCCATATGCAACAGCTTGGTTTTGACGCCGAGCTGGCGGCCGAGGCGACCGGGGTGTTGCTTCACGTGGACAAAGTCTTGCCCGGGCAACAGCGCTTCGCCCAGCTCATGGAACAGCTCGCCGCACTGGCGCCGGGAGCGGCCGATGGGGCCGGCGGTGTTGAGCCATCCTGAGCCGTTTTCACGTTTGCCCTTGTCCCCACGCTTGCTGGTGATAAACTGCTCACTGCGCGGAAGTTTCCGCATTCAAGAAGAAAGGGACGTACATGCGCGACATCGCAAATGAAGTCTATGAAAAAATGCGTGTAGGCAGCAGTGCATGGATTCGGCCAGTGGCCGCCAAGGGCGATACCGTGCCCTCGTTCCAGGCTGTGCATGAGCAAGTCAAACAGATGGCGGACGATGGTTTGATTACCATTTCGACCATCAAACGCCAGGAAGATGGCTTGATCGACGCGATCAGGATTCAGCGACTGGCGTAAGTGCTGGCGCAATAGCGCAGCCAATACCCTCAAGACCGTCATTCCCACCACTGGCAGAAATGACTTCCCGCGCAGGCGGGAATCCAAGGCCTCTACGCTAAGCGACGGTGCCTTGGATTCCCGCCTGCGCGGGAATGACGGTTTTTTGCGTTAGCGGGAATGACGGTTTTTACGTTGGCGGGAATGACGGTTTTTACGTTAGCGGGAATGACGGTTGTTACGTTAGCGGGAATGACAGTTTTTAAGTTGGCGCCATTAAACTAAGCGTCGCTTTTCGGCTTGGCGCGGCGCGATGCGGCCTTGGCCGCACTCTCCGGCTCGGCCGGGTTGGCGTTTGTCGCGCCCTCGGATGCTCCCTGCGGCGCTGCTTTCCCTCCAGCATCTTCCGCCTGGCCGGCCTTGCCCGCGCCCGCTTCCGGCGTCATCGCCGTCGTTACCGCCTGATTAAATTGTTCCTGAAGCATGTTCCACCACGCCACGGGATTGTTCATCGCGTTCACTGGCGGCGTCTCCTGTTGCTTGACTGGCTCTGGCGCCTTGGCGGGCGCAGGGGCCGGCTGGCTGAAAAATGCCGACGCGAACGGCGCCGCCGCCAGCACCGATTTTTCATCCGCACCCGGCTGCTTGACGGCCGCCGCCAGGGTCGCGCCCATCGATTTCAAGGTGGCGATCGTGCCGCGCTGCACTTCCATGGTCTGGATGGTGCCGCGCAGCATAGATACGTTGATGTTGAGCCAAGCCTCGACGGCTTTCAGGTCTGCGATTTTCTTGTCCAGCTCGTCGAGCGAGACGGGCGGCATGGCCATATTGGGGAAGGACATCCCCGGCACGGCCATGCTTCCCCACAAATTCTTGACGAAGTCCAGCGTGTCGGTCACGGCGCCGACACCGGGGATGTTGGGCATGGGTGGTTTCAGCATGGAAGTCTCCGTTATGTAGAAGCCTGAGCGTAGCAGATAATTATCATCCTATCAAAGCTAGTTGTGCGAGGAGCAAAGCACGCGCGCTGAGCGGTGTCAGCGGCAAAAGCGCGAGACACGTTAAACTATGGCCATGATGATCGCTTCCTTCCTATCCCGACGGCGCCGCGCCCTGGTGATCGGCACGGCGACAGTCCTGTTGCATGTCCTGGCGATCGACTTTGTCGGTGCGCGCATCGGGCTGGCGCCGAGCGCCGCGCCCGCGCCTGAACCGGTGACCATCGTCGCCGTGCTGCACGCGCCGATCGCACCACCTGCGCCAGCGCCGCCGCAACCGACGCCGCCGCCAGCGCGACCGCGTCCGCCTGTGAAAGCCGTGCCGCCGCCCGCCGCCCCGCCGCCCGAGGCCACGGCCGACGCCGAAGCCGGCCCGGCCGACGGCGCGCGCGAGGCCATCGATTCCGCGCCGGCGCCCCTGCAGGCGGGCGCCGCCGAGGTGGCGCCCGCTGTGGAGGTGGCGTCCGCTACGGCCTCCGCTACGGCCGCCGCTACCGCGCCCGAGCCGCCGCCGGTGGCCGACCCTGTGCCGCCCGAACCGGTCAAGCCGGCGTTCAAGGTCAGCCTGCCGCCATCGGCCGACCTGAACTTCGACGTGGCCCGCACTGACCGCGACGGCGGCACCTGGTCCGGGCTGTCGACCATTTCGTGGAAGCATGCCGCCGGGGCCTACAAGCTGTCGATGGAAGCGAGCGTGAGCGTGCTGGTGGCGCGCGTCAACCTGGTGCTGTTGAGCAGCGAAGGTACGGTCGGGCCAAATGGCATCGTGCCGCGCAGCGCCACCGAAAAGCGGCGCGGCAAGACCCAGACGGCCACCCATTTCGGCGGACCGGACGGCAAGATCACCTTTTCCGCCTCCGAGCGCAGCTATCCGATGGTGCCCGGAGCCCAGGACAAAGGGAGCTTCCTGATGCAGCTGGCCGCCATCGGACGGGCCGACAGCGCCCAGCTGGCCAGCGGCGTCGAACTGTTCGTCGGCGAAGAAAAGGACGCCAACCCGTTCGCCTTCGTGCTGGTCGGGCAAGAAGACATCAATACCCCGATGGGGCGCATGGCGACCTGGCACGTCGCCCGTCCGCCGCGTCCGGGGGCTTACAACTCGCGCCTGGATATCTGGCTGGCGCCAGCGCACAACTGGTATCCGGTGCAGATCCGCAATACGGAATCGAACGGTTCGGTCACGACCCAGACGATCCGCAAGATTCTCATCACTGATTTAGGAAACTGATATGCGACCATTATTGACACACCTGTTGGGCGGCGCCGTGCTGGCCAGCGCCTGCGCCGGTAGTTTTGCGGCCGAACATGAAGCTGTGCTGCGCCCGTTCAACCTGGCGCCGTCGGCCGACCTGCATTACACGCTCAAGGCGCGCCAGAAAGGGCTGGCCTTGGCCGGCGATGCCCAGGTGACCTGGCGCGCGGGCGATGGCAAGTACAGCCTGGTCAACGAAACCCGCGCGCAATTGCTCGGCAAGATCCTCGACAGCCGCAGCGAAGGCACGGTCGATACCTACGGCATCGCGCCGGCGCAGTTTGTCGAGAAGCGCTTCCGCAAGGAAGCGACCACGGCCACCTTCGACCGGGGCGCCAAGACCTTGAGTTTCAGCGCCGGCAAGGATACCTTCCCCTTGCTCGGTGGCGAGCAGGACCGCCTGAGCGCGCAGTGGCAACTGGCCGCGCTGGCGCGCGCCCAGCCGGAGAAATTTACGCCAGGGTCGGAATGGCGCCTGTTCGTCGCCGGCCGCAAGGATGCGCAGCCGTGGTCGTTCAAGGTGGTCAATCGCGAGAAAATTGCGACCGGTCTCGGTGAAATCGAGGCCGTTCATCTGTCCAAGGCTCCGCCGCCGGGCGACAAGGACCAGACCATCGACCTGTGGCTGGCGCCGGGGCACGACTGGTATCCGGTGCAATTGCGCTACAGCGATGAAGAGGGCGACTCCATCGAACAGACGGTCGACAAGATCAACAAAAAATAGCCGCTGCCAGGCCCGGACTTTAACCGGTGCCAGGTCTGACATTCGGACACACTTTAACCGGTGCCAGGTCTGACATTCGGACCCGGCCCGGATCGGCACGGGCTCTACAATCTAACCTAACCGGTGCCAGGTCTGACATTCGGACACGGGCTCTACAATCTAACCGGTGCCAGGTCTGACATTCGGACCCGTTTAACCGGTGCCAGGTCTGACATTCGGACACGGGCTCTACAATCTAAACGGTGCCTAACCGGTGCCAGGTCTGACATTCGGACCCGGCCCGGATCGGCACAGGCTCTGCAATCAACTGGTGTCAGACTCTTGTGCTCAAGTTGCCGACATCGGCCAGTTCGTGGATGGCGTCGCGCAAAAGGTCCGCCAGCAGCGTGCTCAAGGCATTCTCATCGCCAGTCGGGCGGTGCATCGTCAGGCTGATGCTCGGCAACGCCGGCAGCTTGCCAGCCGGATCGAGCAGCGCCAGGTTCGACGGCAGCCCGATGCGCGTGCGGATGGTCATCCCCAGCCCGGCAGCCGACCCCGCCCACAACGCGGACAGGCTGGCGCTGGACAAGACACAGCGCCAGGGGATGCCGGCCCGGTCCATCGCATCGGTGGCGATGTCGCGCAGCACACACGGCGCCTCCAGCAGCACCAGCGGCAGTGGTCCGTTTGCGGCGCCAAGCAGCGGATCGAACCCGGCCGGCCCGATCCAGTGCAGGGGCAGGGTGGCGAGGCGTTCGCCGGCCAGCCCGTCCGCGCCGGCATCCCAGGCAATCGCCAGGTCGAGCTGGCCGGCCGCCACGCGCCGCTGCAACTCGGCGCTGCGCGCCACGCACACCTCGATGCGCGCGTTGGGATGGCTGCGGATAAATTGTCCCAGTACACGCGCGAGCAAGGCTTCGCCCACATCTTCCTGCAAGCCGAGCCGCACTTCGCCCGCCAGGCTGGCGCTGCGCAGGGCCAGCGCGGCTTCGTCGTTGACCTCCAGCATGCGGCGCGCATAGGCCAGCAGGGTCGCGCCGGCGTCGGTCAGCGCCAGGCCGCGCCCCGCCTTGCGAAACAGCACGGCGCCGGCCTGGTCTTCCAGTTTCTTCAATTGGGCGCTGACGGCCGAGGTGGAGCGCCCCAGCTGCGCGGCCGCCTTCGCGTAACTGCCGAGGTCAATCCCGGTGGCGAAGGTGCGCAGAATATCCAGATCAAAATTCACCAGTCGCATTGATTGTCCTGTTTTATGGCACGATTGCCATCATATTATCTGATATTAAAAACAGTCGCGCCGGCCGACAATCGAGCCTCCCACTGCATCAGGAGCCCTGATTGCCTGCCATCGCCACCACCGCCACACCCGATCGTCACCGTTGGAAAGTATTGAGCGTGGGCGTTGCCGCCAACGCCAGTTTCGCCGCCGCGTTTGCCGGCATTCCCGCCGCTGCGGTCATGATGCGCTCGGCGTACGGCTTCAGCGACGCCGCGCTCGGCCTGGCGCTGGGCGCGATGGCCTTGGGCATCGCTTGCAGCGAATTTCCGTGGGGCGTGCTGACCGACCGCTGGGGCGACCGCAAGGTCTTGCTCACCGGACTGGGCGCGACCGCGCTGGCGTTGCTGTTCATGGCGCTGTGGGGCGCCCCGGGCGGGCAATCCGTGCCAGGGCTGGGGCTGGTCGGCGCGGGACTGCTGCTCGTCGGCATGCTGGGTGGCAGCGTCAACGGCTCGAGCGGGCGCGCGGTGATGGTCTGGTTCAGCAGCGCCGAGCGCGGCATGGCGATGAGCATCCGCCAGACGGCGGTGCCGCTGGGCGGGGCGGTCGGCGCGCTGATCCTGCCGACCCTGGCGTGCGAGGCCGGCTTTGCGGCGGTCTACGGCCTGTTGTCGGCGTGCTGCGCCGTCAGCCTGTTGCTCACCTGGACCTGGCTGCGCGATCCGCAAGCCGGCGGCGCCGTCGGGGCCGCCGTTGCCGCCGCCGAGGCCGTGCCGCCGGACCGGGGCCGGCTGTGGGCGATGGTGGCCGCCATCGGCATCCTGTGCGCGCCGCAATTCGGCATCCTCACCTTCGGCACGGTGTTTTTGCATGATGTGCTGCATGCCGGGCTGACAGCCACCACTGGCGCGCTGGTCGGCCTGCAATGCGGCGCGATGGCCATGCGCGTCTGGAGCGGGCGCTGGACCGACCGCCACGGCAACCGCGCGCAGTTCCTGCGCGCCGCCGCCTGGATCAGCGTGCTCTGCTTTGTGATGCTGGGAGGGGCATCCTGCTTGCTCGCGCGCACCCTCGCGCACGGGCCGCTGGTGCTGGCCGCCATGCTGGTGGCGCTGGCCGTCAGCGGCGTGTGCGTGTCGGCATGGCATGGCGTCGCCTATGCCGAGCTGGTCACCCTGGCGGGCGCGCACAGGGCGGGCACGGCCTTGGGAATGGCCAATACCAGCGTGTTCGTGGTGTGTTTCGCGACCGCGTCGGCGATTCCCCACATCAATGCGCTGGCCGGATGGGCTGGCGTGTGGCTGGTCGGGGCGGCGTGCGCGGCGCTGGCCTTGCCGTTGTTTGCGCGCTCAGCTCGTGTCCGAATGTCAGACCTGACACCGGGGGCGATACCGGGGGCACCGAAGATTTAGTTGCCTGCTACAGCCGTGTTCGTGTCCGAATGTCAGACCTGACACCGGAGGTGGGGTTAGCGTTGTTTGATCTGTGTGTACGGATTGCCTACTGTGTCGCCGAATTCGGCGAGCGCCTCGCGCAGTTCGGCGGCAATGATGGTGTCGAGCGTGTGGGGATCGAGCGAGGTGGCGAACGCCAACGCATCGGCCAGCCCCAGGGTGCGGATAATGCTGATCAGTAGCGCGGTCGACGCCAGCGAGCGCCGTTCCCAGACGCCGATCGCAAACGCGCTCAGGCGCTTTCTGGCCGCATGCGGCAGGATTTCAAAGGTTTGCCATTGCCTGTCTGCAAGTTGCGCCAACGCTTCCATCATCAACAGCTTTTCCTGCGCGTCCGGCATCCCATGCCGGAACGAGCGCAGCAGGGAGGCGAGTTCCTTCTCCACCTGCGGAGACGGCAAATAATCGGGCAAGGCTGTAATCCTTTGCAACTCTTCGTGATTCACGCATATCTCCTCTTCATGATGTGATATTACTTTAGTTTCAATACATCTTGCAATTATGAAACAAGATTGCAAACAGGGGCGGTACATTTGGACAGATTGCCTTGGCTTAACTGATATACTGACGCCCCCAACGGCAGACCTTAGCCGCAAGCAAGAAACTGGTACCGGAACACGATGATGGAAACAACGGCAGGCGTGGCTGCAGAACCACTGACTTTAGGGCAAGACGACCACGACTCCTTGCAGGCGCATTTCCAGGCCGGCATTTCGGCTGACGAGATCGAGCAAGTCTTTCATTTGAAGCGGGCGCAACCGACCCTGCAAGCGTTTACCGCACTGTTCCACGGCGGCGCCGACGGCGTGTTGATCCGCCTGCTGGTGTTGCGCGAACTGGCGGCCGATACCAGCACCACCGCGTTTTCGCGGGCCGACATCAACCAGAAGCTGGCCTACCTGCTGCCCGAAAGCCTGGAAACGGTGCTCACCCGCCTGCGTTCGCACAGCCTGCTGGCCTGGGACGCCCAGGCCGCCGTGTACCGGGTCACGCCGATGGCGCGCAATGTGCTCTCCTCGCTCGACACCCTGCTGTCGATGGGCCAGGCCGACGACGATGCCGAGATGGGTTTTTTGCTCTCGCAAGTGGCCGGCGCCCAGGCTGTGGGCGGCGTCACCGTGGAACAGCTCAAACACCTGCTGGGGCGCCTGGTCGAACTGACCGAGGAGTTTCGCGATGCGATCGCCTCCGGTTCCGAATTTCGCCTGCGCACCTCGCAAGCGAAGTGGCACATGGCCTGCGACTGGGTCGAGAAGGGCTCCGAGATCCTGCGCGCGATCACCAGCGACGAACGCGCCGATTCGGCCACCCACAAGGCCGCGCAAGCGATCGGCCGCGCCCAGAGCGCGCTGCTGAACATGCAGGGCATGTTCTCGCGCGCGCTCAATCAGATCGAGCGCCAGCGCGTGCATCTGGGCCAGTCCGGCCTGTCGACCACGGACGTCAAGCGCTGGTTGCTGGCGCACGAGGACTTATCGAGTCTGGCGCATGGCGCGATCGACCGCCCGCTGATGCCGCTGTTCGTCACCCCGGCCGAAATGATCGACGTGGCCGAAACCGAACTGCTGGCCGAACGCGGCCCCGCCACGGGCCCGGCCGGCCTGCCGCAAGGCGAGGACGCGCCGCTGACGATTAACGACGGCCCGGCGATCCAGGCCGAACTCGATGACTGGCTGGCGCGCCTGGCCGATTTTGCCAACCTCGGTAACTTCCCCAGCTTCTCGGAGCACGGCCCGAAAACGGTGCCGATCCAGGATTCGCTGCTGCCGGCCAGCTTTGCGGTGGCCTCGTACCGCGCCTCGATGCTGCCGCTCTTGGGCGACGCCGCCGAAGCGAGCCTGCAGGGCGCCACGGCGCAACTGGCGCGCCTGCCGATCACCTTCACGCCCACCGACGAGATGGTGCAGCTGAACGACCCGCACGTATTCGCGATGTCGATCGCCACCCTCTCACTTGATCTGGAAAGCGGCCCGGCCGATGATAAATGACGACTCCCAAATCCTGATTGCGCGCCTGCTGACGCATCAGACCCTGCGCCGCGACGACCGCCTGGTCAAGCGCGTGCTGTCCGATGAACTGTTCCGCGCCGAAGTCGACAAACGCCTGCTCGAATCGGGCCTGAAGTTGCTCGACAACGTGTATGCCGACCATGTGACCCTGGCGCTGCACCGGGCGGTGGAACCGAAGATTTTCGGCGCCAAGGACATCTGGCAAAACAATAACTTCGGCCTCACGCGCGATGGCGTGGCGCTGCTGGTGGTGCTGTGGGCGCAGATCATCCTGCCCAAGCGCGAACGCCAGGAGACCCACCAGAACGCCGCCGACGACCAGAACGACCTGTTCGACAAGGACAAGCCGCTGCCGCGCGCGGAAGACACCTCGATCGGCATTTCGTACACCGCGCTGCTGTCGGACTTCGGCGACAAGCTCGGTAAAAAGACGCGCATGGACATGAACCTGGGCGCGCTCTCGCGCATGGGCTTCATCGAACGGCGCGGCGACGTGATCCTCGAAGGCGCGCTGCTCGACCTGCTGATGGATACCGACGTGCTCAAGGAGCGCATCATCAACGGCGCCCTGGCCGACGTCTTCAAGCGCGCGCCGGTGGTGGCCGTGCCCAGGCCGGTCGTGAGCGAGGCTGCCAACGACGCCGACGCCGACGTAGTGGCCGACGCCGTCTCGGCCATCCCTATCGAGCCAGCGGCCGATAGCGATCCCGCCGCCGATACCCCAACCTGAGGCTAGCCCATGTTCCACATTAAATCGCTCGAACTGGTCCACTGGGATTACTGGCAACGGATCAAGAACATCCCGCTCGACGCCAAGATCATCACCATCGCCGGCCAGAACGGCTCCGGCAAGACCACCTTGCTCGACGCGCTGCGCACCCTGTTCGGGCTCGATTGCTCGATGGGCCGCACCTACAAGCACTACGCGCGCCACTCCGGCCAGCAGACCGCGTGGATCCGCTCGGTGGTGGACAACAAGGCGGTGGGGCGCCAGTTGTCGAACCGGCCGTTCCGCAGCTCCGGTTTTTTCAGCGACGATGAAGTCACCCTGTTCTGCAAGATCGAAAAGAACGGCGGCGACTGGAAGCGCCAGTACCTTATGCGTCCGGGGAATATCCAGATCGAGGACGTGAGCGACGCCACCGACTGGCTGGGCGTCGAGAACTACCGCAAGCGCCTGCACAACGCCGGCCTGTCGCCGGCCATGGCCAAGGTGCTGGCGCTGGAGCAGGGCGAAACCGACAAGCTGTGCGAATACGCGCCGCGCCAGTTGCTCGACCTGGTGTTCCAGGTCTTCGGCGATAAGGAAGTGCTGGACGCCTACGACGAAGCCAAGCGCCATCAGCGCGACACCGAGACGGAACTGAAACGCTTCGAAACCGAGTTGGAAGCCTCGCGCACCAACCTGGAAGGCCTGCGCCTGCGCGTGGCCAATTACCACCAGTGGGAAGACCTGCACAAGGAACGCCGGAATCTGCTGGAAGAAGTGCTGCCGAGCCTCGAATACCACGAAGCGCGAGAAAAGGCGGCCAACGCCAGCCGTGCGCTGCGCGAAGCCCGTAAACCAATGGCGCAAGCCGACACCCAGCTGATCGAAAAGCGCAACGCGGTCGCCGCGCAGGCAAAAGCGCTGACGGACGCGCAGCAGCAGGAGACCTTGCTGGAGCAGGAAGCGACCGCCCTGGGCAGCCGCCTGACGCAAGTGAACGCCAAACTCAAACCGCTCGACAGCCTGCTCGAACAGAAGGAGCGCCTGCAAAAACTGGCCGCCGATTCCGGGGCGGACATCGCCGAAGTGGCGGCCCAGCTGGACCAGAAAGAAGCCGAACTGACGCGCCAGCGCCTGGCGCGCGACGCGCTGGCCAGCCGCATTCTGACCGAAAAATCGACCATCTCGGCCTTGCAGGGCAAGACCGCCATGCCCGAGCCGGACGCCGTGCGGGGCATGCGCCGCGCCTTGCGCGACGACGGCATCCCGCACGCGATGCTGTCCGATATCGTCGAAGTGACCGACCCCAAATGGCAGGGCGCGGTCGAAGGTGTGCTGGGCGGGTATGCCTCCGTGGTGCTGCTCGAACGTCCCAAGGATGCGGCGGCCGCCTACCGGCTGGCCGAGAAGGAGCGTTATCGCCACTTCATCGTCCCCGAGTGCATCAAGGCGCCCGTGACGAAAGACGACAGCCTGCTGTCGGTGGTGCGTTTTTCGGCCGCCGCTCCGCAATGGCTGATCGACCAGCTGGCGCGCATCGAGCGGGTCGATTCGGTGGAAAAGGGCTTCAAGCTGCACCGCGACGCCGAGTGGATCACGCCGGACGCGTATCACCGCGAACGGCGCGGCGGACGTTCGCTGTTCGTGGAAGTGTCGCGCTACCGCTTTGGTACGGCCGGGCGCAGCCAGCGCATGGAAGCGCTGCAAAAGTCGCTGCCGGCGCTCGAAGCGCAGGAAGACGCGCTCACCATCACCGTCAGCAAACTCGCGTCCGAAGTGGGCGCGCTCAAGGCCCGCATCGCCGGTGTCGACGCGGCCAAGGAACTGGCCGCGCGCCAGGCGGAATTCGACGAAGCGTTGCGCAGCACCGTGCCGCTCAAGGCCGAACGCATGGACGTGGGCACGCGCCTGGGCGAATTGCAGGCGCTGACCAAAGCGGCCACGGTGGCGCGCACGCGCGCCGACACGGTATGGCAGAACGCGCGCATGACCCTGTCGGAGGCCGAAGCCGGCCTGCGGCTCGGTCACAAGCGCCAGATCGAACAGCGCGCCGACCATGCGCGCGCGCTGCTGGAATTGCGGCGCGCCTGGCGCCATCTGCCGCAAGGCTGGCGCCGGCTGGCGCGGCGCGCGGCGCTGGTGGCCGAGCACCAGAATGCGCACCAGGTCGACCTGCGCGTGTCCTCGCTCGAACACAGCCTGGCGCGCGACGACTGGGAGCTGGACGCCACGGTCATCGACCAGCATCACCGCCTGAACGAGCAGTTGCAGGGCCGCCAGACCGAGACCGACGAACGGCGCTACCAGAACAACCGCGCGATCGACGCGACCGCGAATGCGCGTGGCGCGTACATCGAGCGGCTGCGCTACACCATCAAGACCTACAGCAAGAACATCAAGGAGCTGGGCGAGCTGGCGGGGATCGAAGTGCATGCCGACCCGGTCAAGCTGGAGAACGAAGACGTGCAGTTGTCGCAGGCCGGCCTGCACGTGCGCTTCAAGTTCGACGGCAAGGACCAGATCGGGATGAACGATGGCGAAGCGTCGGGCGGTCAGCAGGTGATGAAGTCGCTGGTGCTGCTGATTGGTTTGCTCAAATCCGAAGATGGGTCGGGCGGGTTTGTGTTTATCGATGAACCGTTTGCCCACCTGGATATCCGCAATATCCAGTTGGTGGGCGAGTTCCTCAAGAACACCGAGGCGCAGTATCTGATGACCACGCCGCTGACCCACAACACGGACGTGTACGACCCGTCGGAGCTGACGCTCATCACCAGCAAGAAGAAGAAGGATATGCCGTGGGCGCAGCCGATTTTCGTGCTGCAGCGGCGCGTGACGCCGGCGGTGGCGGTTTAGCCCTCCAGTCGCCCGGTCGTCGTTCCGCCACCACCCCGTCGTCCCCGCGCAGGAGGCTGTCTCAAAACGCTAAAATCACCGCTAGGCGGTAGACTCTTATCCGTCATTCCCGCGCAGGCGGGAATCCCATTCCGTGGCATAGCAGCGAACTTGGATTCCCGCCTTCGCGGGAATGACGGAGGTTGTGGGGGGCGGCGAAGGTGGTGCCGCGACCGATGTTCAGGCCGCGTTGATTGCCTTCTTCAAGGCGCGGCGCCAGCGGATCAAGCCCGCCGAATACGTTCCGAAATACCCCGCCGTCAGCCCCAGCGCGAGAAGCGTGATAAAACTGTCGGTGAACCCCGGCGTCGGCACGCCGCTGCCCTGGTTCGCATAAATCTCCACTCCGATATACATCACCCTTGCGAAAAACAGCATCGCAATGACCATTCCCAGGCGCGCATTCGGCGTGAAGTAGCAGGTGTCGTTTTCGAACCGGGTCAGCTTGAGCCCCCAGATCCCGTACGCGATGCCGGCCGCCGTGCCCACCGCCAGCCAGCCCAGGAGCGGCAAACGTGTCGTCACCTCCGACCCGGCCACCAGGATCATCGCCGCGAACACGCCCAGCCCCGTGTAATGGCGCGAGACGATCGAGCGCTGGCGCGTCATCATGGCCTTGAGGCGCTGGTAAAAGCGCCACACCAGAAAGGGGGCGAGCACCAGCAGTGCGATAGTGGTAATTGACATGGCGTGTGCGAATCCGGTCCTGAAACACGCATTATAAACGCCCGTCGCGGAGCCTTGGTTTCACCCACCCCGCATGCCCCAAGCCCCGTAAATACCGGAAAAGAGCGGATTGACAAGCCCGCCAGGAGTGCGCAAGATGGGCGATTGCCTACACCCGAGACCCCTCCATGCGCCACCGCCTCCCGATCGTCCCGCTGACCATGTCCCTGCTCGCCGCCACACCGAATGCGCACTCCCAGTACCAGCTGCCGCCGGCGCAATTGCAGGCCATTGTCGACGCGCCGCGCGCACCGGCGCTGGGCCTGTCCCCGCAGCGCAACCTGGCGATGATGGTCGATACCCCGGCCCTGCCCAGCATCGCCGAAGTGGCGCAGCCAGAACTCAAACTGGCCGGCCTGCGCATCAATCCGCGCACCTATTCGCCGAGCCGCTTTTCTTTCGGCACGGGTCTCAAGCTGCTCGATATCGCGACCCAGAAGGAAATCAAGATCATGGGCCTGCCCAAGCAGCTGCGCCTGGCCGACACGGCCTGGTCGCCCGACCAGCGCTACCTGGCCTTCACCCACGTCACCTACGCCGACCGTGACGGCGCCTCCGGGGTCGAACTGTGGCTGGTCGATATCAACACCCGCATCGCGCGCCGCCTGACCGCGCAGCCACTGTCCTACCTGGGCGGCTCCGGGTTTTCCTGGATGCCGGACGCCAAAGGCTTGCTGGTGCATTTCAAGCCGATCGGGCGCGGCAAGGCGCCGCAAGCGACCGGCGTGCCAAGCGGCCCGATTTTGCAGGACAGCCAGGTCAGCGTCGGCGCGCGCCAGCTGCGCACCTACCAGGACCTGCTCAAAAATGAAGAAGACGCGCGCCTGTTCGAGCATTACGCCAGCTCGCAACTGGCGCTGGTGGACCTGTCGGGCAAGCTGCGCCTGATCGGCAATCCCGACATGTACACCGACGTCACGGTCGCGCCGAACGGCAAGCTGCTGCTGTCGTCCGTGCTGCAACGGCCCTTCTCGTACGTGGTGCCGGCATCGGCCTTTCCGCGCCAGGTCGTGGTGCGCGACCTGACCGGCAAGCAGATGCACCTGGTGGTCAACAAGCCGCTCGAAGAAGGCCTGCCGCCCGGGAATGACGCCGTCTCGGCCGGCGTGCGCAAGGTCAGCTGGCGCGTGGACGCTCCGGCCACCCTGGTCTGGGCCGAAGCGCAGGATGGGGGCGACCCGGCCAAGGCGGCCGAGGTGCGCGACATCGTCTACGCGCACGCCGCGCCGTTCGCGGGTGAGCCGGCCGTGCTGGCCAAACTCGGCTCGCGCTACGAGCGCATCGTCTGGGGCAATGGCGACGTAGCCTTGCTGGGCGAAAGCTGGTACAAGACGCGCGCCGTCAAGATCTGGCGCTTGCGCCCCGAACAGCAGGCGGTGGCCCCCGAACTGCTGTTTTCGTACTCGGCCGAAGACCGCTACAACAATCCCGGCTCACCGGTCACCATGCCGGACGCCGCCGGCCGTCCGCGCCTGGTGATCGGCGCCGATTCGACCATCCTGTTGGGCGGCAGCGGCGCTTCGAACGAAGGCGACCGCCCCTTCCTCGACCGCTTCAACCTGGCCAGCAAGGCCAAGGAACGCCTGTTCCAGAGCGAGGCGCCGTACTACGAAAGCATCGTGACGGTGCTCAGCGACGACGGCACGCGCCTGCTGACCACGCGCGAGTCGCCCACCGAGCGCCCGAATTTTTATGTGCGCGACCTGAAACGCAGCGGCGCGGCGCAATTGACGGCGCTGACCAACTTCCCGCATCCGACCCCGCAGTTAAAGGATGTGCAGAAGGAGCAGATCCGCTACAAGCGCGCCGATGGCGTCGACCTGACCGCCACCCTGATGCTGCCGCCGGATTACGAAGCCAAGCGCGACGGCCCGCTGCCGCTGCTGATGTGGGCCTATCCGCAGGACTTCAAGAGCGCCAGCGCGGCCAGCCAGACCACCGGCTCGCCATTCCGCTTCAACGCCATCAGTTACTGGGGACCGGCGCCGATGCTGGCGATGGGCTACGCGGTGCTCGATAACCCGTCGATGCCGATCGTCGGCGCCGGCGACGCCGAACCGAACGACAGCTACCTGCCGCAGCTGGTGGCCAACGCCGAAGCGGCGGTCAATGAAGTGGTGCGGCGCGGCGTGGCCGAGCGCCACCGCATCGCCATCGGCGGGCATTCGTACGGCGCCTTCATGACCGGCAACCTGCTGGCGCATACGCGCCTGTTCAAGGCCGGCGTGGCGCGCAGCGGGGCGTACAACCGCACGCTCACGCCGTTCGGTTTTCAATCGGAGGAGCGCGAATTCTGGAAGGCCAGGGAGGTGTACCAGGCCATGTCGCCGTTTAATAACGCCGACAAGATCAAGGATGCGCTGCTGCTGATCCACGGCGAGCAGGATAACAATTCGGGCACGTTTCCGATGCAGAGCGAGCGCATGTTCCAGGCCATGAAGGGCCTGGGCGGCACCGCGCGCCTGGTGATGCTGCCGAACGAAAGCCACGCCTACCGCGCGCGCGAGTCGATCATGCACATGCTCTACGAGACCAATTCCTGGCTCGACAAATACGTCAAGAACGCCAAGCCCTAGCCAAGCCAAAAACGCCACAGGGGCCGCTGATGGCGGCCCCAAAGCGTGTCCAAGCGTACGGCCCCGCCGCGACGCTTATGATAGTGTCATCGCTCTATCCAACCAGGAGCGACCCCCATGAACCCAGCAACCATCGACGCCCACCGCGCACCGGACCCCGTGCCGGTCGATGAACCATCTCCCGAGCCGTTCGACAATCCCCACCCGCATCACCAGCCGGTCAAGCACCCGCAGGACGACGATCCGGTGCCCGACCCGAAGCCAAGCACCTTTTTCCTGCACTAAGCAAGCTGGCGCCAGCCTAATCGAAGGCCCACGAATAGAGCACGTCGAGCGCGGTGTTGGTCCCGGTCTGGAACTGCAGGGTGATGCGCGGATTGAGCTTGTAGCGAATCTTCACCAGGCTCGATGCGGTCGTCGCACCCTGCTCGAAACTGAGGTAGGCGCGCGACGAAATGCGCTTGCCGACCGTGACCACGGTGCTTTCCAGCCCCTTGGCCTGCGACAGTCCCAGCTCATCGACGCCGAGCGAATTGGCCAGGCGCGACTGGAACCCGCCGCCGCTGCCCGAGCCGCCCAGCAGGGCGCCGGCGGCGGCGCTGAGCAGGCCCGCTTCGTTGCCCGACGTCGCTTCCATCCCATGCCCCAGCACCAGCCATGACAGTTTTTCGCTGTCCGGCACCGACGGCGTCGACACCAGCTTGGCCACCGGCGAGAGGGCCGAGCCGCGCACTTCGACGCCCGCTTCCACATTCGTCTCGGACAGCTGTTCGCCTTCGGGGCGGCGGCGTACCGCGCGGATGTTCAGGGCCGGATTGTCGGCCGGGCCGCTGAAGGTCAGCACGCCGCGTTCGATGTCGAGGTTCTGTCCATACGCCTTGTAGGTGCCGCTGGCTACGCGGATCGAGCCGTTGGCGCGCGGCGGACGCCCGCCGGTGGTGCGCACCCGCAGCGAGCCGGCCAGTTCGGCGTCGATGCCCATGCCGCGCAGGCGGAAGGCGTCGCCCAGGTCCGCTTCCACATCCATCGTCAGCGGCATGCCTGGCTCGGTCTTGACCGCCGGCGTGCCCACGCCGGCCCGTCCCAACACGATCACGTCGTCCGAGAGGGTAGGGCGGCCCTGCGGCGCCAGTTCGATCAGCGCGCGGTCGGCCTTGAATTTTCCTTCCAGCGAGAAGCGCCTGGCGTCGCGAATCAGGGTGCTCTGGCCGCTGACGATCACGGTGCGGTCGGGGCGCGACAGGATTTCGAGCTTGTCGGCCACCAGTTTTAACTGCATGGTCGCTTCGCCGCCGGCAAAGCGCACCGCGCCGTCGGCCACCGCCGTGCCTTGCACGCCATCGAAACTGAGGCGCTGCAGCAGCAGCTGGTCGCCGCTGAGCTGGGCGCGCAACTGGCCGTTACCGAGCTTGACGCCCTGTTCGGCCCAGCGCAACGCCAGTTTGTCGCCGTTGACGTTGCCGTTCAGGGTCGGCGTGCCGACCGTGCCGCCGCCGGTGAGCGCCAGTTTGAGCGCGCCGTCCAGTTCCAGCCCCGGCTGCCCGGTAAAGGGCGCCAGCCACGCGATCGACACCATGTCGGCGTTGGCCGTCATTTTCAGGGGGCTGGCGTTGCCCAGGCGGCCTTCGAGCATTTGCGCGGTGGCGTCGACATTGGCCTGGCCGATGCGGGTGCCGTCGACCCTGGCCTGCATGCGCAGCGCGCCGCCTGTCACGTCGGCGCGCAGGTCGAGCGTGCGCAGTCCCAGCACCACCGGTACGTCGGCGCCGGCGATCACGTCGCCGCTTTCGCGGAACACGTGCAGCATGCCGTTCAGGGCCGGCGTGGCGCCATTCGGCGCCTGCATGTCGAGCGCCCAGTCGGCGCCGAGCAGCAGGTTGCCGCTGATGGCGTCGCGCATGCCGGGCGAGAATTGCGCCAGGTAGGTCAGCGGCACGCCGGCCGCCACGCCCTTGCTGGTCCAGTGCGGGCCGTTCTTGTCGAGCGACTGTACGCTCACGCTGCCGTTGGGGAGCTTGATCACCGCGTTGCTCATGCTGATCTGCTGCGGCCTGGCCAGGCCGGCCACGCCCTCGCCGGGAGCGACCGCGATGCGCAGCGGGACCGGCGCCTGCAGCGCGAACGCGTAGCGGCCCTTGTTCTGCAGCGCCGCCACGGTGCCGGTCCAGGCGCTGTTGGCCCAGCCGCCGCGGATCTCGCCGGCGGCATCAAAACTGTCGCTGCGCGCGTCCAGGCGCAGCACGTGGGCGCCGCGCGTGCCGCTCGTTTGCAGGTGCGCCGTGTCGATGCGGGTGTCGCCGCTGACGTACTCGGTAATCGCAATGTCGCTCACCAGCGGGTCGTCCGGCCCGCGCCCGCTGCCAAGATTGGCGCTCGCGCGCAGGGTCTTGACCTGGTGCTTGCCGAGCACCTTGAGGTTCTGGCCTTCCAGCGCGGCGCTGACGGCCGGCGCGGCCATCGTGCCCGAGACAGTGCCCGAACCTTTGAGCACGCCGCCGTAATCGGGTCCGAGCGCGGCCAGTTGCGGCGCGTCGATGCGCCAGTCAAGCTTGTCGGAGGCGGCGCCGAAGCTGCCCTTGGCGGCCACGATGTTCGGCCCCACGTGCAGGTCGACGTCGGCGTTCGAGACGTGTTTTGCGTCGGCCGCCACCTTGGCGTGCCCCCAGAAGGGCGAGTTGGCCAGGGTCGATGGCTGCAAGGCCAGATCCAGGTTGCCGCGCCAGTCGGGGCCGGAGCGCCCGGCGGCATCAAAGGTGCCGTTGATGCTGCCGGCCAGGGGCGAGCCGAAAGCGGCCGGATTGAAGCGCTGCGCCGTGCCGGCCGCCTTGACCTCGACCGCGCCTGCGGTTGCTCCCGACCCCAGCCATGCTTCGCCGGTCGCGTGCAGCAGGCTGTTGTTGGCCTTGCGCGCCGCCGCCACCCAGCCAAGGCCGGTGGCATCGACCTCGAAGGTGGTGCGCGGCGCGGCCATGATGCCGGTGACGACGCCGTTGGCCGCCAGCGCGCCGTACAAGTCGCTGCGCGCGGCCGCCAGGTCGGTGGCGTTGACCTTCCAGGTGAGTTTTTCGCCCGCTGCGCCGAACGAGCCGGCCAGTTCCGCCGTGTTCTTGCCCAGTGCGAGCGTGGCGTCCACGCCGCTGATATGGGCGGCGTCGGCATTGAGCTTGCCTTTGCCCGACAGCGGCTGGTCGAACAGGCGGCTTGGCCGCAGCGCAAAATCGGCCGCCACTTTCCACGCCGGCGACAAAGCGCCGCTGGCGTTGATGTCGGCGTTGATGTCCGCTTTCGGCAGGTCGCCGAAGGCGGATGGATCGAACTTGACGGCGCTGGCGGCGAGCTTGAATTCGCGCTTGCCACCGAGGTTGGCGCTGCCGTGTACATTCACGCTGCTGGCGCCGGCGGCCAGGCGCGCCTGCTGTACCGTGAGCACGTTGTCGGCCAGGGTGGCTTTCGCTTCCAGGCGCATGCCCGCTTCCACCAGCCTGGTGGTGAAGGTCTGGGTGCTGCCCTCGTTGGCGACGGTGATGTCGCCGGCGATCTTGGTCGACTTCATGCGGCTGTGCAGGCGCTTGATGTCGATGCCGTCGGTGTGCAGCGCAAAGCCGGCCGTGCCGATTCCCTTGTCGGCCGCGGTGCGCGCCACCGTGCCGCTGCCGGTGAACTTGCCGGCTTCGCCCAGGTCGATCAATACCGCGCCAATCTCCAGCGCCGACAGCTTGCCTTTGAGTTCAGCGCGCATGGCGCGCAGCGGCAGCCGTTGCAGGTCGATCGGGCCGGTCGCGCCGGCGTTGTCGATCGCCACGCTGCCGGCGATGTTGCGGTTCGCTTCGATGCGCGCCGTGATCGCCAGCGACAGGTCGGCTTTCGGCAGTTCGGGATTGAAAAAGCCCGGGTCGATATTCTTGCCGTGGATGGTCAGGGCGCGCAGCGGGATCGGATCGAACGGCGCCAGCGTGAATTTGGCGTCGCCGCTGGCCTTGCCCGATACCGCCGTGGCGTCGAGTTGCGTG
Organism: Massilia genomosp. 1; assembly: GCF_011682185.1. Taxonomy (NCBI): domain Bacteria; kingdom Pseudomonadati; phylum Pseudomonadota; class Betaproteobacteria; order Burkholderiales; family Oxalobacteraceae; genus Massilia; species Massilia genomosp. 1. The sequence goes on along the minus strand of NZ_WHJF01000004.1, from coordinate 91,263 downwards.
GTCACCAGGTCGCCGCCCACGCCCAGCTTGATCTGGGCCGGCTGCTGGCCGGCGGGCACCACGAGCTGGGTCAGGCTGGCGCTGCCGGCCAGCTTGAACGGATGGTTGGCGCCGATGCTGGCGTCGGCCATGGCCTTGCCCCACGGGGTGATGGCGCTGGCGCGGCGCAGCGCCCATTGCGTCGGGTCGCCCAGGAGGTCGAAGCGCACGTCGGTGATGACCGTTTCGGCGCCCGGCGCGGCGGCGTTGGTGAGGGTGACTTTGGCCAGGCGCGCGTCGTCCACTTCGAGCTTGAACGGAGGGGCCAGCTTGGTCGGCATCCTGGCCGGTTCGCCTTCGCGCAGGGTATCCATGCGCAGGGTGGCCACGTGCAGCTTGTTGATCGCCACGCCGCGACTGAGGTACTGGAAGGGCGACCAGTCGATGTCGATGTTTTCGGCGGTGATGACTTGTTCGGGCGTGCGGTAGACGACTTTACCGACGTGCATGGCGCCGTACAGCGAGCCGTTGACGCCAGTGACGACGATGCTGCCGCCGCTGGCGTTGGCCACGCGCTGGACCAGCATTTGCAGGGTGGTTTCGCGTCCCAGGTACCAGTAGGCGCCGCCCAGCAGGGCGCCGGTGACGACCACGCCGACGGCGACGCGGCGCGGCCAGCGGCGCTGGCGGACCTTGGGATCCGACGGGGTGGTAGGGGTGTCGGCGGTAGTCATCAGAATGTAAAGCCCAGTGAGAAGTGCAGGCGCGCTTTTTTGAGCGCTTGTCCGTATGCGAGATCGACGTTGATCGGGCCGACCGGGCTGCGCCAGCGCGCGCCCAGCCCATAGCCCGATTCCGGTTTCAGGTCCTTGAATTTGTCGGCGGCGTTGCCGGCGTCGTAGAAGAAGGCCACGCCCCAGGGCGGCTTGAACCAGTATTGGTATTCCACGCTGCCGGTGAGCAGATAGCGCCCGCCGACGATGGCGTCGCCTTCGCGCACGCCCAGTTGCTGGTAGCCGTAGCCGCGCACCGACTGGTCGCCGCCGGCGCGGAACAGGAAGGTCGACGGCACGCCGGCCTTGTCGCGCGAGGCCAGCACGCCCGCTTCGCCGCGCACGATCAGGTTGCTCGACGGCCCGAGCGGACGGTATTGGACGAAGCGGGTGCTGGCGCGCAGAAAGCGTTCATCGGTCAGCACCGGCAGCACCGCGCCGCCGAACTGCGCGTTGAGCACATAGCCGCGCGTCGGCAGCACCAGGTTGTCGAGCGCGCGCTTGGTCCAGCTGAAGGTGAGCGGCACGCTCTGGCTGCGGCGCGTTTGCACGCCTTCGACCATGCGCCGCTCGCTCAGGTACTCGAGCGTCAGGCTGCGTTCGAGCAGCGGCGTGCCCCAGGCGCGGCGCCCGGCCACGGTGGCCACGTTGGTCACTTCGCCGCGCAGGTCGGTGCGCTCGAAACCGGCGCCGAAGCTGTCGTTGTAGCCTTTCTCGGTGGTCGGAAAGTAAAAATCGGAGCGCGCGGTCTGGCGCTTCTGCTCCATGATCAGGTTGCTTTTCATGCGCAGGCCGAACACGTCCAGGTCGGCGTAATTGAGCTGGGCGCGCGCGCCGGTGTTGGTCGAGTAACCGAGACCGACGTCGAGATTCTTTTGCTTGTTCTCGGTCACGCGCACCAGCACCGGCAGGATCGCCGGGTTGGCCAGCGGCGGGCGCGGGATGTCCTTCTGGTCGTCGCTCATGGCGTCGATGTCTTCCGACAGCGCGGCCGACATGTCGGCGCTCACTTCCACGGTGCTGAAGTAGCCGGTGTCCTGCAGGCGCGCCTGGTAGGCTTGCAGGGCCGCTTCGTTGTATTCCTGGCCGGGGCGGATGCGATTGAGGTTGCTCACGATGGTGCGCGAATAGCGCTTCAGGCCTTCGACCCGCAGTTCGCCGAAGCGCGCTTCGGGGCCGCTGTCGAGCACCACCTTGAGCAGGGCGCGGCGCACGTCGGGGTCGACGATGGCGCTCGATTCGACCAGCTGGGCGCGCGGGTAGCGCGCCATCATCACCTGGCGCAGCAGGTTGCGCTTGGCGCCTTCCCAGTCGGCCTGGCGAAAGCGCTGCCCGACCGGCAGGCCCCAGCGGCTGCGCAGGTCGTCCGCGTTGTATGGTTTGGCGTCCGGGCCGACTGGCTCGAAACCCTTGAGCACCAGTTCGACGTCGCCCACCAGCACCGGCAGGCCGGGGTCGACCGTGATGCGCGCGACCGGTTTGGCGCCGCTGGTGTCCAGGCCCGCGCTGACCTTGGGCGAATAGTAGCCTTCGGTCGCGATCAGGGTCTTGGCTTGCTCGGGCACGGCCTTGACCAGGCGCTGCAACTGGTCGAGGTCGAGGCGCGGGTTGCCCTGCCAGCGCACCAGGTCCAGGTTTTCTTCAAGCAGGTCGTCGAGCTGGCCGGGGGCGTCCACCTTGACCGAGTAGTCGATGCCGCGCGCCGGGACTGGCTGCACGGCTGGCGCTGGCGGCGCCTCGGTGTCCTGCGCCAGCGCCGATGCCGGCGGCGCCGCCAGGCACACGGTCACGGCGATCTGTGCCAAAATTCGTCGCTGAGGCGGCGTCCGGGCTGTTGTTTTGTCTGGTGTTGCGGGAAACATGTCGCTCCAATGGGAAAATGCTCCGGGCATCTTACCGGATCGGCTGCAATGATGGCGAACGTCTAATGATCTGGAAAATACAATATGCAACAAGCTGATACCGCACTGGTGTTGTTTAGCGGCGGACAAGACTCCGCCACCTGCCTGGCCTGGGCTCTGGAGCGTTATGCGCGCGTGGAAACCATCGGTTTCGACTACGGCCAGCGGCACGCCATCGAGCTGACCGTGCGTCCCGCGGTGCTGGGCAAGATGCGCGCCCTGAAGGCCGGCTGGGATGCGCGCCTGGGCGAAGATCACCTGGTCGACCTGTCCCTGATCAGCAAGATCTCGGACACCGCCATGACCAGCAACGTGGCCATCGAAATGCAGGCCAACGGCCTGCCGAACACCTTTGTACCGGGGCGTAACCTGCTGTTCATGACCGTGGCGGCCACCGTGGCCTACCGGCGTGGCTTGAATGTGCTGGTCGGCGGCATGTGCGAAACCGATTTTTCGGGCTATCCGGACTGCCGCGACGATACCATGAAGGCCTTGCAGGTGGCGCTGAACCTGGGCATGGCCACGCGCCTGAAACTCGAAACGCCGCTGATGTGGATCGACAAGAAGCAGACCTGGCAACTGGCGCACGAGGCCGGCGGCGCGGCGCTGGTCGACCTGATCCGGGAAGACACCCATACCTGCTACCTGGGCGAGCGCGGCGCGCTGCATGCCTGGGGTTACGGCTGCGGTACTTGCCCGGCCTGCGCCCTGCGCGCGCGCGGTTACCTGCAATACATCGGCGCGGCGTGAACGGCGCGGCGGCGACGTGGTTCTGTCCTGTCTCCTCATGATCGGCCTGCCGCTGCACCCAGGCTGCACCCGGCGCGCGCCGCCGCCACAGTGTTGGATTTTGGTCTACGACAGCCTCCGGCGCTGTATTTATAGGCTTCGGGCCGGCCGCTGAAGCTTCTTCAGTGCAATAATACTGATTGGAAATGAAAATGTCTGGCGCGCTTGCGCGCCGGGTTTTTCGCTTCCATCACACCCATCCCGCACCGATCCTGCACTCAAGCGAGCCTCTCTCCCATGACCATGAAAAACCTGTTCCCTGTCACTCCCGCGCTGCGCGGCCTGCTGGCCGGCGCCGCCATGCTTTCCTTGCTGACCGGCTGCCTGAACGCCCCGATGGTCGATACGACCAAGTACAGCGCCCCGAAATCGGTGGTGATCGAAGATTTCCCGGATATGAAAGTGGCGGCCGTGATTGGCGTGGTCGTGCCCAAGTCGTACGCCTTCCCGGGATTTCATTTTTCGCGTCACGCCGATTTTTTCTACATGGACGATGAGCTCAACGAGTTGCCGGCCGACGCACCGCCGCTGTTCCAGTACCAGAGCGCCGGCATTCTGAACGCGGCGATCGGGAACATGGTGACCGGTTCCGAAGAGAAGACCCAAAAACGCGCCGAAGGTTTCCATGGCGCCGTGCTGGCGCGCCTGCCGGGCTTCGACATGCGCAAGGATTTCCTGGCCAGCCTGCGCAAGTCGCTCGAAGCGCAGGGCATCACCGTGACGCTGTCCGATGCCGGCCGGCGTAACTATCCGCGCCATCGCTGGGCGGCCGCGGATGCGGAAGGCAACAAGTATCCGCTCGGTCCGCTGGCATCGTCGGCGCCGGTGGATGCCGACCTGCTGGTGCAGATCAGCCCGGTTGCGTTTTACATGGCGCCCGGTGGCTTGAATGCGTACTTCCGCAATGCCAGCGTCGGCGTGGCCTTGTACAACGGCCGCACCAAGCAGTTCCTCGGGCGCCAGACGCTGGTATTTAGCAACGGCGGCTTCGCCTACCAGTACATGAAGTACGATACCCTGGTCAGCGATATTCCAGTGGCTGCCCCGGCCCTGCGCGAGGCTGTGCTGTCGCTGGTGCCGCAACTGGTCGACCTGATCAACGCGCGTCCGGTCAAGTAAGCGCTCTTGCCGGGGCTGGCGGCATGTGCCGCGGCGGCCCCGGCGCTTGGGTCAGGGCTTGCGCACGAAGTTGTGGTATTCCGTGACCCAGCTCACGCCATTGTCGACGGAGCGGCGAATCGCGTAGAAGCCGCGCTCCTTGCCGTGGCTGAGCATGGCGCCCGAGGGCAGGATGTCCAGCGCGCCGCCCGGAAATTGACCGACCTGGGTCCATTTGCGGCCCAGGTCGCTGCTGGTATGCAGGACCGGGCCAGACGTCTGGTCGAGCGGCAGCGCCGTGCTGCGCACCCACAGGTCGTCGCCGCCCGCTTGCAGGGGTACCCAGGCGTTGCGCGGGGTGGGCACTTCCTGCCAGCTCAGGCCCTGGTCCTTGCTGATATAGGCGCCCCCGAACATCTTGCCGCGTACGCCGATGGTGCCGTTCGGACTGGCCTGGGCCGCCTCGACTTTCATTTCTTTCGGCATCTTGCGCGTGACCCACTGGCCGCTCGCGTAATCGAGCAGATGCAAGCTGTCCTCGACCGCGAAGCCGAAGCCGCGCTCCGTGCGCCAAGGCCAGAAGCCCGACTGGCCCCACCAAAAATCTTTCTTGAGAGGCAAACTGGTCACCTGCTTCCAATTGCCGCCGTCGATGTCCCTGGCGTGGAACACGCTCAACAGCTCATTGCTGTGCAGGGTGATATACCAGCCGGCGCGCTCGTTGCCGGCCACGTAGATCAGGTTCCCGTTTGGCAGGTTGCCGGGGGCGACCGGCGTGAGCGTGGTGGCGCCCGGCGCCAGCCGCACGATGGTGTTCGCTTCGCCGACTCCGATCAGGGTGGCGTTGGGCAGCGCGACCGGCAGCACGCACGCCAGCGAATTGAGGTCCTTGCCTTGCACGCTGCTCCATTCACCCGTCACCGAGCGCAGCAGCACCGCGCCCATTTTGGCGGCGGCGGCGATGCGTCCGTCCGGATACTCGCTGAAGCAGCCGGCGCCGACCGGACGGCGCAGCGCGATGGTTTCGGCCACGTCATCCTCCAGGCGCGCCGTGGTCCAGCCGGGTGCCGCGTCGCGGCCCAGTAAGCGGGCGTGCGGCGGCGATTTGCGTTCGAGAAGCTGGCGATTGTCGGTATGCAGCGCGCTGCGGCCCATGATCGTGGCTTTGTTGAGTGGGGTAATCACCGTGCGCCCCAGGTCCACCGTTTGGCCGGGCAAGACCGTGAAGGTGCCGAACAGGTCGCGCCGTTTTGAACCGATGGTGGGCGTGACGGTGGTCTGGGTGGTGATCCTCCAGCCCACCAGCTCGTCGACCGTTTGCAGGAAGTAAGGCTTCATCCTCACTTCCACCATCTGGTAGTCGCCGGCCGGCAGCACGCCGACAAACACCGCGCTGTCGAAGGCCAGCGCGGGGGCGACCTGGCCGATCACGTAGATATCGGCGTTCTCGCCCGGCGCCGCCGTCTTGCCCTCGCCGGGTGCGCCGAGGCGGCGCACGTTGACGGACATCATGTCCAGCACCGTCACCAGGTTGGTGCTCACGCTCACGACCACCGTCCCTTCCTCCGCCTTGGGCACGCGCGCGAGCGGGTCGTCGGCGCGGGTCGAGCGGTCGAAGGCGGCACCGGGGCCAGCGGCCAGCAGCAGGAACATGCCGGGCAGCAGTGCGCGGGCGGGGTGGAATGCAAGAGACATGAGGTCCGATCGTCGGTGCGGGGGAAGGGCGTCATCCGGCTGCTGAGCGCATGGAATTAACGCATGGAAATATTATCCCATGCTTGCCCTGGCCGGTGTGCCGCTGTATTCACAGTGTGGTTTGGCGGCACACCACACTTATTCAATTTGCATGACTATCTATTAACATTCTTGTTGTTGAAACCTTTCCCGCGTAGTACATTCAAGCCAGTGACACCTCCCCGATAGCGCATGCCACCGGGTCCGCCGCGCTGGACCCGGTGGCCCGCCGCGCGCCCGTTTTTGTCACTGCCCGCGCTATGGTTGCAGTCCTTCCGCTGTTGAATTACATGGTTCGTCCATCCATCAATCAGGAGACTTGATACATGCCATCCCCCGTCAGTTACCGTATTCACCCGTCGATCGGCGTCGGCCGCGTCGGCAACAGCCTCGATGCGTATTACCTTGCACCGGACAGCATCGGCGGCCTGCCGATCGAAGCGGACACCGATGGCGATCCCGTTCGCGACAATGGCGTCCCCAGGCGCGTGACCCAGTTCAAGGACGCCAAGGGCTTGATCAAGCGCCAGGCCGCCACCTTCAGCATCTGGCAGTCCAGCCCGGACGGGCTGGGCGAGGTCGAGCTGGACCTGACCGGCGAGCTGGTCGAGTCGGTGGTCTGGTCGGTGCATGTGGCAAACAAGAAGGCGGCGTGGTGGGATTTCACGCCCCTGCTGGGCGACCTGATGTTCGGCCAGTACAACAGTTACGAGACCTGGCAGGAGCCGCCCGACGCCTGGAACGTGGCCGGCCCGGTGACCGGCTATCGCAACCCCGACGTGGCCGGCGACGCCCGCAAGGGCCTGATCATCGATCCGGGCCCGCGCAGCGTGCGCGGGCCGCGTGCGGCGCCGGTGGAATTTACGGCGGACACGGTGCCGCCCGGGTACCAGCACGCCTCCTTCCCCCCGCCCGATCCAAGCCAGGGCTTGCCGGTCAAGTCGCTCGGCGAAATCCGCACCGATTCGCGCGCAAACCTGCTGGTGCTGGGCGGCTTCGGCCACGCCGGCGGCAACGAGAGCATTACCGGTTTCGGCGGCGGCAACACCTGGAACGACGATATCGCCGACGGCCCGGTGACGGCCACCGTCACCTTCAAGGACCAGAGCGTGGTCACCTTGTCGGCCTGGGTGGTGATCGGCTCGCCCAAGTTCGCACCGCAGCTGGTCAATGTGTCGACCTGGGACGACGTGGCGCTCGACTGCGCGCTCAAGTACCAGGGCGCGCGGCCCGACGTCTACGACCTGAGCGCGTGGCCGGAGACGGACGGCTGGAATCCCGACTACCAGGTCAACTACTGGGAAGACATCAAGCCTTTTCTCAACCGCATGGCCGACTACCAGTGGGTGGCGACGGTGCCATCGATGACGGCCTTCATCAACCCGCCTTTTGACCCCAACGATACCAGCGAACGGGCCGGGGAGCTGCGCGCGCAGTTCCTCAGTTACTTCCGCAACCCGCCGGCGCGGCGCGACGCCACCCTGGAGCAGCCGGCCGGCTTTGTCGGCACCGGGAACCAGCAATTGTTCAGCAGCGGCTTGCAGGAAACGAGCGGCATTCCGCTGGTGCCGATGAATTCGGGCTCGAATTCGGTGCGCAACAATGTGATCGACAAGTTTTCAGTGCTGACCGATACCCAGTATTTCCTGCTCAAGCAATGGGCGGCGGGCCAGTTCTCGCCGACCGCGCCGGCCTTGCGCATCCCCAATGTGCATCCGCTCGACCAGGCCGGGATCGGCAATTGCGTGGGCGAGCCGATGTGCCCGGGGATCGAAGTGACCTGGTCGGTGCGCAACCCGACCGTGTACGCGGCGCCGTACCAGATCCGGCACCGCCACGACGAGGCGTATTACAAGGAACACGGCCTGTCATGGTCGGAAGACGAAACCGCACCGGTCGACTGGAGCGCGCCGACCGTGGGCGCCGGTTGCGAGCCGGGCGACCTGACCAAGCGCATGGCCATTCCGTGGCAGGCCGACTTCTTCGATTGCTCGGTCCAGTTCATTAATTTCGATAACCCTGCGCAGGTCAAGGATCCGGCCACGATGATTCCCACGCCGCCGACCTATTATTCCTACTGGTGGCCGCCGCAAAGCCCGTGGAACGTGATCGCCGGCGGCTCCACCGCCGAGGAGCAGAAGGTGACCGGGGTGCCGGCCGGGATGCAGGTGATGTACAGCCGCGGCGTGAACAGCTTCACGCAGATGATCACCGCGTGGAAGTACCTGGGCTTCGTGGCCAACCAGAACCACGACCCGGCGTCCGGGCGCCAGTATCCATATTTCGCCGAGCAGGAGCGCAACCACCGCCAGTTCCACATGGCCAGCGTGGCGGTCGGCAATGTGAGCAGCTTCGTCACCAGCGACGATTCGACCTTCTATCCGGCCTGGTTCCTCAAGGATGAAGATCCCGAACCGCAGACCCGCCAGGGCGACAAGCCGCGCAAGATATTGACCTTGTCGCATGGCCGCACCAGCCGCCGCTGACCTTGGCGGCGCGCGCGCCGGGGACGATGAGGTCGACGTCATCATCCTCGGCGCCGGGCCGGCCGGCGCCGCCGCGGCGATCACCCTGCGCCGCCATACGCGGCTGCGGGTGGCGCTGGTCGAGCGGCGCCTGTTCGATCCCTTCCGTCCCGGCGAGACCGTCTCGCCGGCCTTGTTTCCATTGATGGACTACCTGGGCATCGCGCGCGCCCGATTTGAAGAACGCCATCTGCAATCGTACGCGCACGCCGCCGCCTGGGGTGGCGACAAGCTGGTGGTGCGCGATTTCCTGTTCAATGGCCAGGGCAGCGGCTTGCACCTGGACCGCCTGGCGTTCGACAGCATGTTGCTCGAACAGGCCGGCCAGCTCGGCGCGCAGATCGTGCAACCGGCCGAGCTGCTGGGGATCAGCGGGGGCGCGCGCTGGGCCGTCGCGTTGCGCCAGGGCGGGCGCAAGCGCACCCTGGGCGCCGCCTACCTCATCGATTGCAGCGGGCGCAGCAGCGTGATGGTGCGCCAGCAGCAGTGCCCGGTGCTGCAAACAGACCGCATGGTGGGGGTGTACGCCTACTACGCGGCCGGGCCGGCCGGCGGGGGCGAGCGGCTGCAGCGCACCCTGGTCGAAACCACCGAACAGGGCTGGTTCTACCTGGCCCCGCTGCCGGGCGCTCGCACGGCGCTCGCCTTCATGACCGACGCCGAGACCTTGCGCACGCTCGACTTGCTCGATCCCGCTACCTGGCGGCGCCATGCGCTGGCCAGCACGCATATCGGTGCGCTGGTGCGCGGGCTGGGGGCGCCGCAAGCGTTCCGCCAGTATCCGGTCCACAGCCGGGTGGCGCGCCTGCCGGCCAACGCCGCCTGGACCGCGGCCGGGGACGCAGCCGCCAGCTTCGACCCGGTCTCGTCGCTGGGCATCGGGCACGCGCTCAGTTCCGGCATCCACGCCGCCCGGGTGGCGCATGCGTACGTGGAGCAGGGCGGCGGACTGGGGGAGGGCTACCGCCAGTCCTTGCTCGCGCATTTCCAGTCGTACGCGGCCACCCGGCGCGCTTTGTACGCCAACGAGCGGCGCTGGCCTGGGGCGGGGTTCTGGCAACGGCGCCTGGCGCAGGAGGGCGAGCGCGCAGTCGCTTGACGCGCAGCCGCGGTCCGCGGCGGCCCGCGGCGGCCCATTCCCCCTTTTCCCTCCACGAACACGCCGCCCGGCAACACTTCCCACGCTATAATCAAGTTGAACACCAGTCATTGATTCCAGAATAGCATTCTTAACTGCGCGCCAAGCGACGCCGTCCCCACCATGCGCCTTGCCCTGCTGACCGACCTGCACGCCAACCGCGAGGCATTCGCCGCCTGCCTGGCGCACGCGCACGCCCACAAGGCCGACCAGTTTGCGTTTACCGGCGACTTCGTCGGCTACGGCGCCGATCCGGCCTGGGTGGTGCAGACCGTGATGGATTACGTGGCGCGCGGGGCGCTGGCGGTGCAGGGCAACCACGACTTTTCGGTGACCCACGAAACGCGTCCGCAAATGCACTTCGAAGCGCGCGAGGTGATCGAATGGACCCGCGGCCAGCTCAACCCCGGGCAGATGGCCTTCCTGTCGGCCTTGCCGCTGAGCATGGAACTGGAGCGCATGCTGTTCGTCCACGCCAGCGCCCACGATCCGGTCAAATGGGAATACGTGACCGGGCTCGAGCCGGCCGAGCGCAGCCTGCGCGCGGCCAAGAAGCGGATGGTGTTTTCGGGCCATGTGCATACCCCGGCCCTGTACCGGCGCGCCGACGACGGCCGCATGGGCTCGCACGTGCCGGTACCGGGCACGCGCATCGCCATCGCCCCGCAGCACCAGTACCTGGTGATCCCGGGCGCGGTGGGGCAGCCGCGCGACGGCAACAGCGCCGCCTGCTACGCCATGTACGACGACAGCGCGCGCGAGCTGGTGTATTACCGCATTCCCTACGACAACGGCGCCGCCGCGCGCCGCGTGATCGCCGCCGGATTGCCGATTGTGTTCGCGATGCGACTGATCGAGGGTATTTGACAACAGTCGTGTTGCAACGCCCGGGTTGCTCACGTACTATTGTTTTGTAAGAGGCCCGCCGTGCGGACCCGCACCCAGGACCGCTTCCATGGACCATGCCGCTCCCAACCCGGCCGTACCGGCGTCGCCAGCAGGCGCGCGCCCATCCGCGTGGTTCGGCGCGGCGGCGCTGGCGGCGCTGGTGATGACGCTGTGCCTGGTGCTGACCTGGCAACTGTGGGAAGCGGCGCGGCGCGACGCCGAGCGCGACTTGCGCATCGATTTCGAATTCGCCGCGCGCGACGTGGTCAACCAGCTGGCGCTGCGCATGGCGGCCCATATCCAGTCGCTGCGCGGGGTGCAGGGGCTGTTCAACAGTTCGGACGACGTCACGCGTCAGGAATTTGCCGATTTCGTGCGCGCCCAGCATGCCGACGCCGAGTATCCCGGCATGAAAGCGATCGGCTACATCGCCGCGCTGAGCGAGGGCGGGCGCGCCGCGCACCTGGCGCGCGTGCGCGCGCGCGGTTTTCCCGATTACGCGATCACGCCGCCCGGCACGCGCGCCGCGTACGCGCCGCTGCTGTACCTGGAATCGTTCACCGGCGCCCGCCTGCGCCCGTTCGGGCACGACATGCTGACCGAAGAGCCGCTGCGCCAGATGCTGGAACAGGCGCGCGACAGCGGCCAGCCCAGCATGTCGGGCAAGGCGACGGTGGCGCGCGAACGCGGACGGGCCGCCTCCGACGGCGTGCTCATCGCCCTGCCGGTGTACATCGGCAGGGCGCCGGACCAGGTCGGCCAGCGGCGCGACCTGCTGCGTGGCTGGATCTACGCCCCCTTCGTCATGGATGACCTGATGGCGCACCTGGGCGGCGAGCGCGGTGCCGACCTGCTGGTGACGGTCTACGACGGCAACGAGGTCGCGCCGGCGGCGCTGATGGCGGCCGGCGCCGTCCCCGGGGTGGCGGGCATGGCGGCGCTGCGCACCGAGCAAGGCATCGCCATCGCCGGGCGGCGCTGGACCTTGGTGGTCCAGGCCCGCCCCAGCTTTGGCGACGCGCAGAGCAACGATGCCGCGCAACTGGTGCTCACGCTGGGGCTGGCGGTGACGGTGATCCTGTCCATGCTGACCTGGATGCTGGCGCGCAGCAGCGCCTTGGCCGGCAGCGCATTGCGCCAGTCGCAGGCGCTCACGGGGGAGCTGAAGGCCGGCCAGCGGCGCCTGGTAGCGCTGGCCGATTCGGCGCAGCGGGCCCAGGCCATGATGCGCAGCATCCTCGACGCGACCTTAGACGCCATTTTGGTCGACAATGGCGACCGCCACATCCTGGCCTCGAACCAGCGCTTCCGCGCGCTGTGGAGCATTCCCGATGAACTCGACCTGGCGGGCGACGACAGCGCCGTGGTGGCGCACCTGCTGACCCAGCTGACCCAGGCCGGGCCGCTGTTGTACAGCCGTTCGCTGCAACTGGCGGAGCATGAGGAGCACCGCGAACTGCTGCGCCTGAAGGACGGGCGCTTCATCGAACAGCTGACGCGCCCGGTCCGGCTGGGGCAGGAAGGCGCGCGCCTGTGGTCGTTCCGCGACATCACCGAACGCAAGCAGATCGAACAGCGCGAGCGCGCGCACCGCCACGTGCTCGAACTGCTGGCGCACGGCGCGCCGCTGCAAGCGGTGCTGGGCGCGGTGGTGCTGGGGGTGGAATCGACCAATCCCGGCATGCTGTGCGCGATCCTGCTGCTCGACGCCGAAGGGCGCTTCCTGGCCACCGGGGCCGCGCCCAGCCTGCCGGGCTTTTTCAACGCCGCCGTCGATGGCTTGCCGGCCAGGCCCGGCTGCGGCTCGTGCGGCAGCGCCGCCGCCAGCGGCCGGCGCGTCATCGTCGAGGATATCCAGACCCATCCCGACTGGGCCGACTACCGCGACATTGCCGCGCGCGCCCAGCTGGCGTCGAGCTGGTCGGAGCCGATCCGCGGCGCCTCCGGGCGCGTACTGGGCACCTTTGCGATCTACCACCGCAGCCCGCATTACCCGAGCGCGGCGCACGTGGTGCTGATCGAGCAGGCCGCCCAGCTGGCCGGCATCGCCCTCGAACAGGCCCAGGCCGCGCAGGCCTTGCGGGTGGGCGAAGAGCGTTTTCGCAGCCTGTACGATCACGCGCCGGTGGCGCTGTGGGAGCAGGACTGGTCGGGCGCGCGCGAGGCCGTGGCGCGCCTGAAGGCGTGCGGCGTGAATGAACTGGGGCCGTGGCTGCGCGAGCGGCCCGGGGAAGCGGCGCGCCTGGCGGCGCTGGTGCGCATCACCGACGTCAACGGCGCCGCGCTGGCGCACGTGGGCGCCCGCGCCAAGGAGCCGGGCACGTTGGGGCTGGCGCAGAACTTCGGCAGCCTGGGCGCGGACGCCTTCATCGACGCGCTGCTGGCGCTGACCGGCGGGGCCTTGTTCTACGAGTGCGAGAGCAGCTTCCTGCGGGTCGATGGCGTGGCGCGCCAGCACGAACTGACCTTGCTGGTCATGCCGGGCCACGCGCACTCGCTCGACTTCGTGATCGCCTCGACGGTCGACATCACCGAGCGCAAACGGATCGACGACGAACTGCATGCGCTGGCCAGCACCGATTTCCTGACCGGGCTGCCGAACCGGCGCGTGTTCATGGCGCGCCTGGACGACCAGTTCGCGCGGCTGCAGCGCAGCGTGGACGAATGCGCCTCGGTGCTGATGCTCGACATCGACCACTTCAAGCATGTCAACGACGTGCATGGCCACGCGGTGGGGGACGCGGTGCTGCGCCACATGGCGGGCCTGATGCGTTCCGGCCAGCGCAAGATCGACACCCTGGGCCGGGTCGGCGGCGAAGAATTCGCGGTGCTGCTGCCGGGGACCACCGGGCTGGCGGCGCAGCAGTACGCCGAGCGCCTGCGCCAGAGCGTGGCCGACAGTCCGCTCGACGGCGAGGGCCGCCACATCGCGATCACGGTCAGCATCGGCATTGCCACCATCGACGCCGGCGACACCAGCCCGGATGCGGCACTGATCCGCGCCGACAAGGCGCTGTACCGGGCCAAGGCGCAAGGGCGCAACCGCGTGTGCGAGTATGCCGAGGCAGCCGGCATGGCCGCCGCCGAGGCCAGCCTGAGCCGCGCTTAGGGCTTAAGGTTTAAGGTTTAAGCGCGTCGGGCGCGGCGCGCGCTGTGCGTGGCTGGCGCTCGCGCGCCAGGTACCAGACGATGGCCAGCACGCACGCCAGCGGCAGCAGCAGGGGTGAGGCCAGCACGCCGACGCAGAGCAGTACCAGCGCCAGGGCGCCCACGGCCAGCACGCCGAGACCGGCGAACAGCACCGCCAGCAGCAAGCCGACGAACAGCAGGACCAGGGCCGCGATGACCAGGCCGCCGCCAGCGAACAGCACGCCGAGCAGGGCGCCGAGCGGGCCGTCGATGTGCTCGCCATCGATGTTGATCGACATGCCGGACGAGCCGGCCACGGCTTCCCAGGCGACCAGGATGAACAGGAACAGCAACAGCAGGGGAGCGAATTTTTTCATGGCGGTAGCCTCGGTCGGGTTGGCGTGGAGTGTCGGTTGGTACGCTTGCACTGTAGCTGTGCGGGCGGCGCGGCGCCATGCGGATGCGACAGGCTGCACGTTTGACGGGGTGAACGGGGCTGCGCACGGCGTGGGCGCCAGCTTACCGAAAACGCAATTTTTCACCTTGAAAATTCGAATTTATTGCCTATACTGAATTCTCTGACGGATGGAGATGCATATGGAATTTATTCACTATTCAGGCGACCGGTGGACGCTGGCGGCAGGCGACTTCGTGGCGCGCCAGTTGCGCATCCTGCTCGCTGGTGGCGGTCCCAAGGGGCCGCCGTCGGCGCCGCCGGCGATTCCACCGATTATCATCAATCCTTTCACCTACAACACGCCGGGGCCGGCGATCGATCCGCGCATTCCCCCGCCCGGTCCGCCGTTGCAGCCTCCCGCGCCGCCGCGCCAGCGGTTCGCATAAAAGAAGCCCACCGGAACAGGTGGGCATTTTTATGCGGCCCAGCACGAACAATTGATCCACGCATTCCTAGTGTCCTAAGTTAAAAATTCATTGAAGAATTTTTTCCGTGTTCTATATTGAGTTTGTACCCATGACGGCGAAGTACACCGGCGCCACCGCAGCAGCGAATTTCTGAAGTTCCTGCGCACGATCGAGGCGTCCGTCCCCACCGATCTCGATATTCACCTCGTGATGGATAACGACGGAACCCACAAGACGCCGACGATCCGGAACTGGTTTGCCCGGAATCCACGTTTCCATGTCCATTTCACGCCGACATCGGCATCGTGGCCAAATCAAGTCGAGCGATGGTTTGCCTCCCTCACCGAAAAACAGATGCGTCGCGGTACGCACCGATCGACCCGCCAAGTAGAGGATGCGATTCGCGCCTACCTCAAGATCAACAATGCCGACCCGACGCCCTTCGTCTGGACAAAATCCGCAGACGCCATCCTGTCGAGCATCGAACGATTTTGTCTGCGAATTTCTAACTCAGGACACTAGCATAAACAAGATTATCCCCCCCATATGCCGTCCTCGACGGATGCTCAAATCAAAACGCGTGGTGCCAACAAAACTGAAAAATTGACAATCTACCAATGTCATTTATAAGATATAATTACTTTTTATAAATATTTTGATGGGCCTAGCTGATGACCTATTTTTATTCGGCAGTGAATTCACTGATTGGTAAGAAATTGTACGGGGATGGCAACTGCGCCTTGATGGTCCAGCATTATGCCAAGCTGCCACACAGCAGCATGTGGCGCGCTGGCGCGCCGGTCCTCGAGCAGAAGAACATCTGGCCAGGTACTGCCATTGCCACCTTCGAGAATGGCCGGTATCCCAACCATGCGCACAACAACCATGTCGCTTTTTTCTTAAAATTCGGTCAAGCTAACCCTGATGGGACATGGAAGACGTTCTTCATCGTGGAACAGTTCAAAGGGCATGGCCGCCAACCAGGCTCAAAGCGTATTGTCACGCGTGAGCTCAAAGCGCTAGGAAAGCTGGACGCGCGGTACGGGGATCGCTGGGAAAACCCTTCGAATAACGCAGCTGCATTTTCCATTATCGAGTGACCATGAAACTGATTTTTTCGTTCTGCCTGCTGTTGGCCGCCATGAATGCCGGCGCCCAGGGCATCAAGCCTTGTCCGGAAGAGTTTCCCGTGGAGGCAATCAAACTGTCGTCTTTGCCGGAAGGTTGGATTGGCGTTACGCCAAGCAAATTGCCGTTGGTGTCCGCTGATGCGACAACCGGGCGGCCGCAGCCGGCTGCCGACATCGGGCAGCAGCGAAAGATGCGGCACGGCTATGAGATGATATTCAATACAAAAAGCACAGCGCCCAGCGAAAAGTGGTTGTCGTGCCGTTATGGTGTTGGTGGCGACCTGACACTGGCGCAGCGTCTTCCTGATAACATAGAGAGATGCACCGTCAGCTATTACAAACGACCTGCGTACAACGACTACGATATTTCGGTCGCATGTTATGCGGCGCCATCCAAGCCTCCACGTTGATCAGGAGCGTCCGCCAATACCAAGGCCGCTTTGACGTGCAAAAAAACGGCACCGGGATTTCTCTCCGGTGCCGTTTTCATGTGCGGCCAAGCTAAATGATGCTTCGTCGCTGTTCTGTCTTCGATCGCTTGCAGCCCGGTCGCGCCAGGAATCAGGCGCCCGGCGAGGACGTTCGCTTGCGCGTGAGGGCGAGCATCAGCGCGCCAGCGGCCAGCAAGGCCCAGGTGCCTGGCTCCGGTACCCGCGACGGGCCGGGGTCAACATGGCCGTCGAACGCTTGCAGGTGCAGTTCGCCATGCTGGTCGAGCGACCTGACGAACACGCCGCCTTCGATATTCTGCTTGTTGGTCAGGCGCGCCGACGGCGCCAAAATGGTGCCGCCGAACAGGGTATTGGTGGTGATGCTGGTGGCGTTCTGGAAATTCCAGATCAGCTTGCTGCCGAGTTTCTGTGCCGAGCCGCCCAGGAAGTTGGCGCCGATGGTCGCGTCCAGGCCGCTCGCGTTGAGGATCACGGTGCTGGCGTTGCCCAGGTGGAATTCGAATTCGCTGGCCTTGAACACGCCGGCGTCGAACAGGTTGAACACCGCCACACCGTTGGCGTTGGCCACGGCGTTGAAGGTGGCCTTGCCATAGCCGTTGAAGGTGACGCTGCTGCCGGTGCCGCTCATCTGGGCCAGGCTGGTCGAGAGCGCACCGAGTTGGGCTGCGAAATCGGTCGAGTGCGCGGCGTCGGCCTTGAGCTGCATGGCGGCATCGAGCGATGGCAGGCGTCCGCCGTTCGTATTGCTACCCTTGAGGCTGCCGCCGACCCAGGCCGCCCCGTTCAGGTTGCTGTTGCTGACGTCGCCATAGATCACGGCGCTGCCGGCATTGATGCTCGCGCCGCTCAGGTTGCCGCCAATGACGGCGCCGCCGGCATTGACCTTGACCTCGCCCGCATTGCCCATCACGGTCAGGCCGGCGTATGTCGAGGCCGGCATGTCGTTCGCGTGCTGCGCATAGTCGCCGCCGGTGGCCTTGCCGCCGACCCAGGTGCGGCCATCGACGTGCGATTGCGACTGCATGTCGGCCAGCACCACGGCGTTGAACTCGTGCAAAATTTGCTGGGAGCTGAGCGGCGTGGCCGCAGCTTGCGTGGCAAACACGGCGGCGGCGATGGCGGAAAGGGCGAGGCGGAAGTGACGGGCGATCATGGGATACCTGTGGACTGCGAAGAAAGATGCTGCGTTGCAATATATGCGCGCGCTGATAGTAACGTTATTTCAATGGCAATGCAACTGAAAACGCGGGGGCCTGCGCTGCGTCTGGCTGGCGCGGCGTGCGGCGGGCGCTGTGCTTGCTGCGGCCTGGCGCTGTGGAATGCGTGGAATTCGACTATCATTGCCCTTTCGGGCGACGCCCGCACCATGAATGCGACCCCATGACAGAAGAATTCTCCGACGACATCCCCCAGGACGACGACGCGCCCGTGCAGGAGCCGCGCCTGTGGAAAGGCAATGGCTGGACCGCGCGCGTCATCAAGAACGAGGATGACGAAGGTTGGGCGGTGGCCATGATCAAGGATGGCGAACCGGAGCCGGCGCTGGTAGGCCCGTGGACCATGGGACGCGATAAAAAGAATCCCAAGCCGCTCGACACCAATGCCTTCAACACCCTGGTCAAGACGGCCGCCGAAGTGCTGCGCCGGCACGAACAGCAATTGCACGCCATGCTGCACAAGAACACGGTGGTGTGGCACGAAGGCGCCGACATCAAGGTCACGCTCGACATCGTGCCGGACGACGAGCATCCGTACGCGCTGCTCGCTGCCTTCAACGAAGACGGCGAGCAGATCGCCCAGGTACGCACCTCGGCCGGCTTCAAATTAAGCCCGGCCAGCGCCACAGCCTGGATCGAAAACGACTTCCGCAACCCTGCCTGACCTGCTAGTATTTCCCTGATGCACTATCAAAGGGACATGCGATGGAAAGCCGTCTTGACCGTCTGGAAGCCGTCCAGGCGATGTTGCTGGGCATCGGGCAGATTTCGACGGGGTGTAGCGACATCGCCGAGTTCGTGGGGGCGGTGCATCGGGCGCTGGGCCGCATCATGTATGCGGCCAATTTCTATGTGGCGCTGAGCGACCGCGACGAGGGTACGGTGCGCT
This sequence comes from Massilia genomosp. 1, assembly GCF_011682185.1. Classification (NCBI taxonomy): domain Bacteria; kingdom Pseudomonadati; phylum Pseudomonadota; class Betaproteobacteria; order Burkholderiales; family Oxalobacteraceae; genus Massilia; species Massilia genomosp. 1. The sequence continues at coordinate 72,757 of NZ_WHJF01000004.1, read as the reverse complement.
TCGTGTATTACGTCGACGAGCGCGACGCCGCCCCCGATCCCGAGGAAAAGCTGCGCCTGGCCTCGCCCGAGCAATCGCCGACCGCCTGGGTGATCCTGAACCGCCGCAATATGGTCATGACCAAGGATGAAAGCGCCAGGCACCAGGTCGACGGCCACGCCTGGGGCCGCGGCACGCGCGCCGAGCAGTGGATGGGCTGTCCCCTGCTCGACCATCAGCACCAGGCGCTGGGCGCCATCGTGCTGCAAAGCTACAGTTCCGCACATAGCTACAGCGATGAAGACCAGGCCCTGTTTTCGCTGATCGCCAACCACGTCTCGAATGCCTTGCAGGGCATGCAGAGCGTGGACCGGCTCGAGCGCGCGGTGCAGGAGCGCACTGCCCTGCTGGCGCACGAGGTGGCCGAACGGCGGCGCGCGGAAGCGGTCCAGCATGCGCTGTACGAAATCGCCAACCTGTCGGCCTCGGCCGTCGATGCGGAAATGTTGTCGAGCAATCTGCACAACATCATCAGCGAGCTGATCGTCGCCGAAAATTTCTTGATCGCGCTGTATCACCCGGAGACGCGCGAGTTCAGCATTCCCTATTTTGTCGACCGGAAGCACGCCGAGGCGCCGGTCAAGCGCTTCGCCTACGGCGTGGGGATGAGTTCCTACGTGTTGGACAGCAAGCAAGCCTGCCTGCACGACGCGGCCAGCTATGCGCGCCTGGTGGCCGAACGCAGCATGGGCGCGCCGCTCGGCAGCGTCGAGATCGCCAGCTGGATGGGCGCGCCGATGCTGGTGCATGACCAGCCGTACGGGGTGATCATCGTGCAAAGCTACGATCCGGCCATCGTGTACAGCGAGGCCGACCTGGAGTTGCTGGCGTTTATGGCCAGCCACGTGGCGGTGGCGATCGCGCGCATGCAGGCCGACCACGCGGTGCGGGTGGCCAAGGAACGCCTGGAGCAGCAGAATTCGGCCTTGAACGCCGCCCTGACGGCCTTGCAGGATGCGCAGACCGAACTGGTGCGCCAGGAAAAGCTGGCCTCGCTGGGGCGGCTGGTGGCGGGCGTGGCGCACGAGATCAATACCCCGCTCGGCATTTGCGTGACCGCCACCAGCCATCTGGTGCAGGAGTTGAAACTCACGCGCGAGGAACTGGCGGCGGGCGAGATGACCGAGGATAGCCTGGCGCAGTTCTTCGACATCGTCGACCAGTCGCTGCGCATCATGACCACCAACACCCAGCGCGCGGCGGCGCTGGTGCGCAGCTTCAAGCAGGTGGCGGTGGACCAGTCGTCGGACGATATCCGCAGCTTTAACATGAAGGCCTACCTGGCCGAAGTGCTGCTGTCGCTGCAGCCGCACCTGAAGGGGCGGCCTGTGAAGGTGGAGGTCGATTGCCCGGACGATGTGGTGCTGGAGAGTTTTCCGGGGGCGGTATCGCAGATCGTGACCAACCTGTTGATGAATTCGCTGGTGCATGGGTACACCCGCGAGCAGGCCGGGGTGATCAAGATCGAAGTGCGGCTCGATGGCGGGCAGGTGTGGTTCGATTACCGCGACGACGGGGCGGGGATGGACCAGGAGACCTTGGGGAAACTGTTCGATCCCTTCTTTACCACGCGGCGCGGGCAGGGCGGCAGCGGGCTGGGGGCGCATATCGTGTACAACCTGGTGACCGGGCCGCTGGGCGGGTCGGTCAAGGTCGATAGTGCGCCGGGGGAGGGGTTGCATTACCGCTTGCGGTTTCCGCAGAGCCGGAAGTAGCAGGGCGACGCGCGTTGCAAGAATCTATATTGCATGATCTTTTATGTAAGATAATCCTCACTTTTCAGATCAACCTTGCTTCTTCAACCGGAATTAAGAATGGCTCAGCGTCCTGTTTTTACGCCCTCCCTGACTGGCCCTTTGCTTGTCTCCACGCATCACATTGAATTTCAGTGGTTTCCAGGAATGTCGGTCAGTCAAGCCCAAAAATCCATCGATTCCTTGCACCAGCGTACTGTCGAGCAGCTGGGGGTGGATGCCGTTCTGGAGATTTCGAGCAAGTCGAAGGACGCGTGGGGCGTGCGGCTGAGTGCATTTAATCTGATGATCAAGACGGATCGATATGAACGTGAGTTCAGCCTGGAGTGTGCTTTTCAATCCAGTAAGGTGTTCGAACATGGGGGGCCGTTTACAGACTTGCTCGGCGCGCGCTCGATCGATGCGAAGCGCGACGAGCGCCTCAATCAGAACGGACGATTAATCAAATTTCAGTACTTTGATGTGGATTGGCCTTTGGAGCCGCGTACGGCGTTCTACGATTGGCTGTACATCAATGCGCTGTATAAACAACCTGAATTGGCTGACATCGTTCTGAATTATCGTGCATTTTCCGACATTGCTTTTAATCCCGCACGCTCGATCAATTGCCAGGCGTATGCCGCTGCGCTGTATGTGTCGCTGCATAAGCGGGGATTGTTAACTGAAGATGTTATTGCAGATCAGGCCGCCTATCTCAGACTAATCGACACCGGCGCGGTCAATCATGCTCATGAGAATGCTGACCGGAATACATCATTGTTTTCCTGATAGCGAGTTTGCCTCAGTCCGGCCAGCGCCGGTTGATATCGACCGCGGCGTCAATGTTGGCGATCAGCAGCTCCACAAACACCGGATCGAGATGCGTTCCTGACACTGCACGCAGGTGCGACACCACGTCCTCCAGCGGCCACGCATCCTTGTAACAACGCTTGTGACTGAGCGCATCGAACACGTCGGCCACGGCCACGATGCGCGCGTAAATATGGATATCCGGCCCCATCAAGCCCTGCGGATACCCGCTGCCATCGAATTTTTCGTGATGCTGGTGCGCGATCACGGCCGCCGCCTTCAAAATCGGGCGCGAGGAGCCGTCCAGGATCGACAGGCCCACGGTCGGATGCTGCTTCATGATTTTCCACTCTTCGGGCGTGAGCTTGCCCGGCTTGAGCAGCACCGCGTCGGGCGTGGCGATCTTGCCGATGTCGTGCATCGGCGCGGCGTGCATCAGCACCGCCGTCTCGTCTTCCGGCATGCCGGACGCCTGCGCCAGCATATGGCACACCTGCGACATGCGGCGCACGTGGTTGCCCGCCTCGTTGGAACGCGATTCGACCACGTCGCCCAGGCGCATGATCAGCTCGGCCTGGGTATCGGTGATCTCTTGCGTGAGCAGGATGTTGTCGAACGCGATCGCCACGCCCGAACAGAACACTTCGAGCAACTGGGCATCGATATCGGCGATTTCCTCCACGCCCTTGAGCACCAGCAGCGAGGCTTTACCACTGCTGTTGGGAAAGTAGCCGACGTAGGTATCGCCGTGCAAGCGCGAGATGCGGTTGCTGCGCGCGTCGTCGAGCTGGGCCATCAGTTCGGGGCCGAGCATGGCCTCGCCAATGTTGCCGATCTGCGCCAGCACTTCGTATTCGCTCTCGCCGGTAATGACGCTCGCGCCCGCCAGGCGCAGCAGCATGCTTTTTTCCAGGCGCAGCAAGGCCACGACTTGTTGCAACAAGCCGCTGGCGAAGTCTTTCAGGTTGCGTTGCTGGAAAATGTGCGAGGAGGCCGCGATCACCCGCTCCAGGCCTTCGCGATAATTTACTTGCAGCAGGCGCGCTTCTTCGACCTTCATGATGTCGCGGTAGGCGCGCAGGGCGGCAAAGGTGGTGGTGAACAGTTTGGTACGGTCGAGCTCGGTCTTTTCCTTGTAATCGTTGATGTCGTAATTGACGATCACGCGCTCTTCCGGCGCCTGCCCCGGCTGCCCGGTGCGCAGCACGATGCGGGTGAACTGGTTGCCCAGGTCTTCGCGCATCCAGCGCGCCACTTCCAGGCCGCTGTCGTCGTTTTCCATCACCACGTCCAGGAACACCAGCGCGATATCGCTCTCGCGCGCCAGCACCTCCTTCGCTTCCGCGCCGGTGTAGGCGTGCAGGAAGGTCAGCGCGCGCCCGTCGAGGCGGAAGCGGCTCAAGGTCAGCTTGGTGATGTCGTGGATGTCCGGCTCGTCATCAACAAGCAAAACTTTCCATGGGGCGAGTTTGGGCGCGGCGGAGGATAGAAAGGACATGAACGGGTTCCGATACCGGTGTGTTGCGAGGCAAGCGCATCGACAGCCCAAGGCCGGCCCGTGACGCGCGGGGGGGGACCGTTCGATTGTAGACCGACTGCACTCTATTAACAACAGGCAATACAAACCCAAGCGCATAGGCGGCGTGCATCCGACGTAATTTGATCAAGGGTGTCGCGCGCACGCCATTAACCATAGCGTTTTTGGCATCGCTCGCAATAAAACGCGCGCCGTTTGCTCAGGCCCAGATGGCCTTTTGAAAAAGCAATGTCGCAGCGCTGGCAGGTGCTCTTGCGGTGCGCCAGCCAGTGCTGTTTCAGCACGTATTGCTTTTTCCATTCGAGGAAGTCGACGCTGTATTGATGGGCTTGCTCGACCAGGGCGCGCAGCTTGGGCGCCGGCAGCGCGCCGATGGTCGAGAGCGGATGCAGGCGGACCCGGAACAGCACTTCGTTCTTGATGATGTTGCCCACGCCAGCGAAGATGGCCTGGTCGAGCAGGGCGTCGCAGGCCAGCATGGCGGGCGCGGCGCGCAGCTTCTTGCGCGCCTTGGCCGCATCCCAGGTGGGCGACATGATGTCGGCGTCCCAGTCGTAGGCCGCGTCGAGGTCGGGCTCGATGTGCTTGACCGAGCAGGCGTAGAAATTGAGTTCGCCGCCATCGGCAAAGGCGAGCGCCATGCGCGCCGGCTTGTCCTTGCGCTCGTTGATGCGATAACTGCCGAACAGCATGAAGTGAATGCGCAGCACCGTGTGCGGCAGTTCAATGAGGAAATGCTTGCCCCAGCTGCGCAGGGAGACGATGCGCTGTCCTTCCAGGCTGGGCAGGTCGACGGTCTTGGTGTTGCCGCTGGCGCGAACGATTTCCTTGCCGACGAAGGCAGTCGTTTCTTCACGCAGGATGACGAGCGATGGTCCTTCGGGCATGGTGATCTCCTTTTTTGCCGATTCTGGATTGAAAGCGCGAACCGCACCGTGAGGCGGCTAACATGTCGATACAAACGGCGACAATCCATGGACCGACGGCGTGGTCAAAAGCGCGTATATTTCATACTGAGGAAGCGCGTTGCGCATCGAAAGGATCAACATGAAAAGCGTATTGACGAAGGTCTTGCAAGCAAGTGCGCTGGCGGCCGTGATGGCCCTGCCGGCCAGTGCGGCCACGGCGGCGGCAACGGTGTCGTATGTCGAGCCGGACCGTTTTACCGACGTGCCGTTCACACCGTGGGAGCGCGAGCGCGTGCTCAAGCAACTGACGGCCCACTTCGACAAGCTGGGCGCCAGCCTGCCGGCCGGGCAGGAACTCAAGGTGGAGGTGCTCGATATCGACCTGGCCGGGCAGACCAAGCCGAATTTTCGCGGCGGCCAGGATCTGCGCGTGATGAATGGCGGCGCCGATTGGCCGCATATCCATTTCCGCTACAGCATCACCGAGGGCGGCAAGGTGATCAAGTCGGGCGAGGAAAAACTGAGCAATATGCAGTACCTGAACCGCATGAACCATTACGGCAACACCGAGCTGCTGCGCTACGAAAAGCAGATGCTCGATGACTGGTTCAAGCAGGCTGTGGCGACGCGCTAGGCTCAGTTCATACAAGCCAGATCATCATTGTTGCCACAAACACGGCCGCTCAGCGGCTCCGGGCCGCCCTGGCGCGCTCGGCCAGCGCGTCCCTGACGGGCACGTCCCTGACGGGCATGTCCCTGACGGTGTAGTCCGTCGGCACGACAAACAGGGATGCCGGCGGTTCCTCGCGCTTGATATTGCTCAGCCGGTAGATGCGCTCGCCGCTGCGGGGATCGCTATGCTTGCTGTACACCGTCACCTTCAGCTCGGGCGCGTACCAGCTTTCGTGCGACACCACGATGGCGTTGCGGTTGCCGATCCCGCCGGCGGGAATCTCGTAGGTGCGCAGCTTGCCGTTGGCCTTGACGCCCTCGATCTCTTTGCTGCCCAGCTCGCGCGTGCTGGCTTGCGCCGCCCAGCGCATGTCGCCGAACGCGTTCTCCACGGCCGCGCCGATGCGGCTTGCGGCCATGTCGGTGACGAGGATGCGTGCCTTTTCCGGGGATCGCTTGCGGGCGTCGCCTTCGGCCCGCTCGACGCTTTTGAGGATCACCTCGTCGCCCGCGTCGGCGCGCAGTTGCGCCGCCTTGGCCTTGGCTTCGGTCGCGGCGGCGCGCGCGGCGGCGCTCGGGTCGGGCAACTTGTCCGCGCTTTTCTGGCGCGGGTGGAGGATGTAGGTGACGCCGTCGGCCGGCAGGTACAGGGTGACCGTGCGCAGCTCGCCGTCGGCGTCGCGGATTTCCTGGCGCGTGCGGCCGGCGCTGTCGCGGTAATTCATGCTGCTGCTGGTGCGGTTGATCTCGTTGCCGTCGGCCAGGCGCTGCAACTGTTCCGAAACCGCCCCGGCGCTGTACGGCGCGTTCTTGACCACCTTGCCGTGCAGCGGCAGCAGCGGGCCGGTAAAGCGTAGCGGGTCGGGCGGCGTGGCGACGGCGGCTTGGGCGCCGGGAAGCAGTGCGCCGCCCAGCAGGACGGCGAACAGGAGGGAAGTGCTGTGCATGATGGTCCTCTTTCGGTGATGTAGCTTATTGCGAACTCAGGCGCAGGGCCAGCGGCGAACCGTCGGCGCCCACCAGCATCTCGGCGCGCACGAAGTCGCCCGCCGTTTCCGGGCTGACCGGCACGCCGAGCGCCGCCAGTTCGGTGCGTTGCAGGCTCGCTTCGAGCATGCGTGGATGGGTTTCCTGCTCGATGCGCTCTTGCGAGGCCAGCGCGATGAAGGCCAGGCCGTCGTCGAGCTGCAAGGGCGCGGCAGCATCGGCGGCGCCGGGCAGCGGCGCGCGCAGGATCAGCACGGCCAGCACGGCCGCCGTCGCACTGCCCAGGGCGCCCGCCAGGCCCCAGTGCGCGGGCGAGAGGCGCTGGTACCAGCGCTTGCGCGCGAACTGCTGTGCAAAGGCCGCCATCAGGGCTTGCTCCACACGCGGCGGCGCGGCGCAAGCGGCGCTGGCGCCGCGTAAGGTGGCAAGCGCGGTAGCGAGCGCGGTGGCCAGGGCGGGGTCGATGGGATCGTGGTTCATGGCGCTCTTTCAGAGGGACGCGTGCAGGGCGGCGGGACGGTGCGCGGCCAGCCGTTTGGCCAGGGCCGCGCGCCCGCGCGAGAGGCGCGAGCGCACGGTGCCGATGTCGACCTGGCAAATATCGGCGATGTCGAGGTAAGACATGTCGTGCAGCTCGTACAGGATGACGGCGTCGCGGTAGTGCGGCGCCAGTTGCGCCAGCGCGCGCCGCACCTGCTCGGCCGTTTCATTGTCGAGCAGGCGCGCCAGCGGTTCGCCATCGTCGCTCCCGGCCTCGGGCGCGTTCTCGTCGTCGGCATCGATGTCGGGCAAGCTGGCCAGGCGCCAGCGCGGCTGTTCATGCTTGAGGATGAGTTTGCGGGCCACGCCGAACAGGAAGTTTTGCAGCAGGCCGCGCAGCGGATCGTAATGAAAACTTCCGGTCAGCAAACCCATGAAGACTTCCTGGACGATATCGGCCGCCGTGTCGCCCGAGCCGGTGCGCAGCAGGGCGAAGCGGTACAGCGGCCCTTGGTGGCGCTGGTACAGGGTCTGGAAGGCCGCGCCCACGCCATCGCGCAGCTGGCGCAGCAGGTCGGTGTCGGTGGCGAGGGCGGTGGGCGGCATGGTCATGGTGGTCTCTTCCCTGTATTGCCGCCAAAGGAAGAAAAAGTTCCAACTAAGTGAGAGGAACCCTTAATCGATCCAGTTCACGCGCGGGAATTTGGCGCGAAACTCGTCCGGCATGGTCACCACTTGCGTGGTTTTGTAGTTGAAAAACACGAAGCCCGACTTGGCCATGGTGATCTCTTTCTTGTCGCGCGGACGGGTGACGCGGAAGATGATGTCGCCGCCGTACTTGTTAAAGTCCATCACGCCGACCTCGAACAGCAACTGGTCGCGCGCGTGCGCTTCGGCGCGGTAGGTGGTGGCCAGGTCGGTGACGATGATGCCGGTGCCGTCGCGCTCGGTTTCGGCGACGCCGAATTCGTACAGGAAACGCGCGCGCGCCTCGGAAATCATCGAAATCATCGAGTCGTTGCCGAGATGGTTGGCGCCGTTGATGTCGGTGACGCGCACGGTCAGCGGGGTCGTGTAGTCATACTGGTCTTCCGGAAAATCGAGAATCAGGCGGGCCATGGTGTCGGTTTCGTAGTGGACGGGGCAGACGCCGATTTTAGCAGCCTGCCGGCCCCCTCAAGCCTTGGGCGCGCGCACGATCCGGTACAGCTTGCCGGTGGCGGCGATCAGGTACAGCTCGCCGTCGCCATCCTGGCCGAACGATTGAATCGCACCGATGTCGGCAATGGCCCAGCTGGCCTGCTCGGTGACGCTGTCGTCCTTGTACAGGAAGCTCTTCAGGTAGCCGCCGCAATAGTCGGAATAGAAGTAGCGCCCGGCCAGTTCCGCAATCGCCTTGCCGCGATACACGAAACCGCCCGTGATCGAGCAGCCGTTGACGTTGTTGTTGCCATGATCGTATTCGAACGCCGGCAAGGTCAGCCCGTTCTTGTCGCAGATGGCCGCGTTGTAGCACAAGCTGCCTTCCATGGTGTTCCAGCCGTAGTTCAGGCCGGCCTGCTTGAGGCTGGCGATGTCGACTTCCTCGCGCCTGGCCTGGCCGACGTCGGCGATGTACAGGCGATCGCCGTCGAAGGCGTAGCGCCACGGATTGCGCAGGCCCGAGGCCCAGATCTCGGGGCGCCGGCCGCCCTGGCCGACGAAGGGGTTCGATGGCGGAATCACATACGGCTGCGCGCCGCGCGCATCGGCCACGTCCAGGCGCAGCATCTTGCCCAGCAGCAAATTGAGGTTTTGCGCCTTGCCCTGCGGGTCGCCGGCGCCGCCGCCGTCGCCAGTGGCCAGGTACAACATGCCGTCCGGGCCAAAGCTGACCAGGCCGCCGTAGTGGTTGGTGGCGCCGGGATGGGGAATGCGGATGATTTCCAGCACCGCTGACGGCTCGGCCAGGTTGCGGTTGGCCGACGATACGCTGTGCCGCTCGACAACGATGTTGTTGGCCGCATCGGTGTAGTAGATGAAAAACCAGCCGTTGCGGGCGTAGTCGGGATGGAAGGCCATCGACAGCAGCCCGCCTTCGCCGACCGAGGCGACCCGGTTGCGGATGTCGAGGAAAGGCGTGCCGAGCAGCGCGCCATCCTGCATCACGAGGATGCGCCCGCTGCGTTCGACGATGAACTGGCGCGTGTCGCCGCTGGGGGCGGTGAGGAACACGGCGCCGCTGACGTTGGCCACTTCGCGCGCGGCGAGCGCCAGCGTACTGCTGCTGTAGCTGATGTTGACGACGGCGCTGCGGTCGGCCGCCACGGTGGCGTTCTGGACCGGCGCGCTGGCGCTCCAGCTCAGGTTGCCGCTCAGGATGCTGTCGGCGCTGACGGTGTAGTTGCCGGGCGCCAGGCCCGACAAGGTCTGGCCGCTGCCGATGGTTTTTGCGTAGGAAGCCGGGCCGCTGATGCGCACCGCCGCCGGCAGGCCGGCGGGCAGGCCGGCCAGGTTGACCGTCAGCGCACCGCTGCCGCCCGCGGGCGTGGACGCCTGGTCGTCGTCGGAGCCGCAGGCCGGCAGCAGGAGCAGGGCCAGCGCGGCCAGGAGGGTCCGCAGGTGCGATGTGAGCATGTCAATCTCCGGGGGAGGGCATTGAGTAATTGACAATACGGGCGAAGCTGGCGCCGGTCTGTGCGCCATCGCACGCCGTTCAGCGCAGCCGCGCGGCGCGCTTCCAGCTCATCGGGCGGGAGCGGTTCGCCGAACAAGAATCCCTGGCCGTCAGCGCAGCCGGCCCGACGCCGCCGTGGGACTTGCTTAGTTCCCCCTCAGGCGCGCGCGTCGCTTATCGGTATTGTTCGCAGTGCCGGGACGCAGGCTAGGACGCAGGCTGGGACGGCGGAATATGCGCGCGCCGGCGCACCTTGCGCACCACCCCTTGCGCGTCGAGCAGCACCACGATCTCGTCGAAGCCGCCGGGCACGGCCAGCTGGTACAGCCATGTTTCGACACCGTTGTCGAAGGCCACCTTACGCGTGGCGCCCAGGCTGGCCAGCAGGCTCGCGCGCGTACACTGGCCCGGCAGGATGGCGCGCACCTGCCCTGCCGTTACCTGGGTTCCCGGCGGCGCCGCAGGCGCCTGGGCGCAGGCCGCGAGCCCTAGCGCCGCAGCCAGCACGGCAGCGCAGCGCGCCGCGGCCGCCCTCATGGCGCGCCGCCTGCCGCATCGTCCATGTAGTCGAATTCGACAATCGCGTCGTCCGGCCAGCTGGCGTCGAAAATCGGGGCGTAATAGCTGCGATCGAGCAGCACCTGGCAGTCGCAAAAGCGCAGGTCGTTGGCGCTCAGCTGGCCGCCGGCGTACAGCATGTTGAAAGGCAGTACTTCGGCGCGCGCGCCGTGCCGCACGGTGACGGCGAACACGGGCCGCTCGGCGAAGAACAGGTAGTTGCCATCGGCGCTGGCGCAGACCTGGTCGGCATTGGCGAGCGCGTCCGACAGCCAGCCGAACAGGGGCGAGCTGTTCGACACCAGCCCTGCTTCGATCCCGACCCGGCATTCGAGCCGCAAGTCGCCCAGGCGGCGCGTGCCCGGCGCCACGCCGGGGCTGTGGATGGCGGCGCGCCAGGTCAGGCTGTCGCCGCGCCGGTTGGCGATGACGGCGGCGTCCTCGCGCAGCGCCGCCGCATGGCGCGGCAAGACGAAACTGTTGTCGTCATCGAGCGCGAGCGGCACGCTGATGCGCTCGCCCGCGATGCGCACGGCGACGCCGCGCAGGTCGGTGCTCGGCAGGCGCGGCAGCAGCCGGAAGCGCAGGCTGGCCGTACTCGCCAGCGCATGCTCGCGTTCGAAACGCGCCACCCCGGCCATCATCTTGCGGTAGGACTTGTCGACCGGATCGCGCACGTAGGGAACGAGTACGGTTTGCATGGGCGCAGCCGCATCTTCCGGGGCCGCGCCGGCGGGCAGGATTGCGCTGGCCAACATGACAACGGCGAGGCGGAAAAAGATTGTCAGCAATGACATGGCGTCATGCGCCGGGGCGGCGCGCGCAGTGATGCGGCGCGCCCCGGCTGGCATGCTTACCAGCGCCGCAGGCGGCCGGTATCGAGGTGGACGAATTGCGAATCCGGGTAGTAGCCGACCCCGCCGCCGCGCGCGTTGAGCGCCGCCTTATGCACGTGCGACAGGCTCTGGCCCGGCATGCGGATGTCGATGGCCTTGCCTTCGAGGTGCATGCTGTGACGCGCCACGCCATCGCTCGCTTCGGCCAGCAGTTGATTGGTTTCGGGGGAGCGGTAACCGGAAATGACGTGCAGGACCGGATCGCGCCCGAGCTGGGTGCTGACCCTGTTGAGCAGCACCAGCAGTTGCGGGTCGATTTCGGCCACCGTGTTGCTGCGGTGGTCGCGCAACAGCTTGTTGATGTCGGTGAGCGATTCGGGCAGGAAACGGCCCTCGGTCCAGAACACGCTGCGCAGGCTTTCGCCCGTGTGGGTGTTGTACAGGCGCAAGGTGCGTTCGCCTGGTGTGGCCTTGGCGGTACGGGCCAGGGCGGGAAGACTCAGTGCCGATGCCAGTACAACCGAACTCTTTAGAAAGGAGCGGCGTGGGTTCATGATCGATCCTTACGCTTATAACGAATGACCATCATACACACCCTCGGCGCCGCGCGCACGCAATTACGCGTGAAAACGCAAAAAGAGTCAAGTGAAGCTAACACAAACAATGTTGGCAAATGTGGTGAAATTGTCACGGGCTTTTTTACCATCTTTTCATAGAGGAAACGAAACAAACTCTGGTGAAACCCCGAAAAATATGAATTTATTACGTTGAGATTATTGCTACAACAATTATTTCCTTTGCTATAGTCTTTTGCACTTTTAAGAAAAGTAGCAAGCAGGCAAATCGACCTGTACGCCCATTGATCGAACTAATCAAACATAAGGCAAGAGATGAATCGCACAGTCACCCCGCTGGGTACCCCACGGCGCGCCACCCGCGCACTCCACACGATCGCCGCTGTCGCCGCGCTGTTTTGCGCGCTGCCGGCCATGGCCAGTCCCATCACCTTCGAAACGCAGGTGCCGAACGCCCTGCTCAACGGCGAGTCGATCAGCGAAGGCGGCTACGAGATGCTCGTTCTCGCCAGCCCGATCGCCGCCGAGCTGGGCCTGTTCGGCTCGTTCGGCGCCGTTGCCAACCCCAAAGATCCGGAGACCTGCTTCGCGATCGGCTGCCCGGCAGGCGCCAGCGGACACTTTCTTGCGATCATCAACGACGGCGGTGTCAAATTCACGCGCGCCGGCCAGCAGTTCCAGCTCGGCAGCCTGAGCCTGGCGTTCCTGCCGCCGATCAGCGTCCCTGACGGCGACTATGGCTTGCTGCAATTTTCCGGCATCCGTGGCGACGGCACCGTGGTCTCGAGCACCGCGGCCTTTCCCGGCCAGACCGGCAACGGCAGCTTTACCTTCGGTTCGGCCCTGATCGACCAGAAATTCCGCAATGAAGTACTGACCAGCCTGACCGTGAACGCCTGCCTGTTCGACGGCAATGGCGGCTGCTTCAACTCGCTGGCCAACCCGGCCCAGGGCAAGGCCCAGTTCGCGCTCGACAATATCAGTTTCAACGCCGTGCCGGAACCGGGCTCGTTCCTGCTGGTGGGCCTCGGGATCGGCGCCATCGGCCTGACCCGCCGCCGCAGCAAAGCTTCCGCATCGACCCCGGCCACCATCTGAGCACGTAAGGAAATTGACCATGACACTTCGCCCCGTATCCCTTGCCGTCCTGCTGATGCTCGCTGGAATCACTTCCACCGCCGCCGCTGACGAAGCCCGCCGTTCCTACATCGTGCAACTGGTCGACAAGCCGGTCGCCACCTACACCGGCCAGGTGGCCGGCCTGCCCGCCACCAAGCCGGCCGAAGGCCAGCGCCTCGATGTCGACGCGACCGATGTGCAGAACTACATCAGCTATCTCGAAACCAAGAAATCGAAAGTCATCTCGACCGTCAACGCGGCCCAGATCACGCACCAGTTCAACGTGGTGCTGAACGGCTTTGCCGCCCTGCTGACCGACGCCGAAGTGCGCGCGCTGAAAAAAGACGCCGGCGTGGCCAACATCACGGCCGACTCCATCATGCAGATGGACACCAACTACACCCCGACCTTCCTCGGCCTGGACAAAGCCGGCGGCCTGTGGCAACAGCTCGGCGGCCAGGCGGCGGCGGGCGAGAACATCGTCATCGGCATCGTCGACAGCGGCGTGTGGCCGGAAAACCCGGCGTTCGCCGACAAGGTCGACGCCAACGGCGTGCCGAGCCACTCGGGCACCGTCTCGGCCTACGGCGCGCCGCCGGCCAGCTGGAAAGGCTCGTGCGACAGCGGCGAAGGTTTTGCGCTGACCAACTGCAACAACAAGCTGATCGGTGCGCGCTACTTCAAGTCGCCGACCCAGGCCCTGCACTGGACCGAATTTAACTCCTCGCGCGACTCGGTCGCCGGCGCCGAAGGCCATGGCGGCCACGGCACCCACACCGCGACCACGGCCGGCGGCAACGCCAACACGCCTATCATCAACGGCAACCTGAACCTGGGCCTGGCCAGCGGCATGGCGCCGCGCGCGCGCATCGCCGCATACAAGGTGTGCTGGACCGATGCCGCGTCCGGCAAGAACGGTTGCGCCACCGCCAACAGCGTGGCCGCGATCGAACAAGCCGTGAAAGACGGCGTGAACGTGATCAACTTCTCGATCGGCCCGAACGCCGGCGGCGGCGCCTTCAACGAAGCGACCGAAGTGGCCTTCCTGGGCGCGGCCAGCGCCGGCGTGTTCGTGGCGGCCTCGGGCGGAAATTCCGGTCCTACCGTGACCGCGCCGTCGGTCCCGGCCCCGGTCTCGCACATCAGCCCGTGGCTGACCACGGTCGGCAACTCGACCCACAACCGCCTGTTCGTCGGCACCGCCACCCTGGGCAACGGCGTCAAGCTGACCGGTTCGTCGAGCAATGCCTCGACCACCTCGGCCGCGCTGATCCTGGCGCGCGACGCCGGCATGGCCGGGGTCGATCCGACCAATGCGCAACTGCTGCAATGCTTTGGCGCAGCCGATAAGCTCAGCCCGCTGCTGGACCCGGCCAAGGTGGCCGGCAAGATCCTGGTCTGCGATCGCGGCAGCAATGTGCTGGTCAACAAGAGCCAGAACGCCAAGGATGCCGGCGCGGTCGGCGCCATCATCGCCAACGTGGCCGTCAACAACAATGCCATCATCAACCAGTCGCACGCACTGTCGACCGTCCACTTGACGGTGGCCGACGGCACCACGCTGAAAAGCTACATCGCCGCCAATCCGACCAGCGCCATCGCGTCGCTGGGCGACCTGAAAGGCGTGGTCAACCCGAACGTGGCGGCACCGGTGATGAGCGGCAGCTCCTCGCGCGGACCGAACGTGGCCAATGCCAACATCCTGAAACCGGACGTCACCGCGCCGGGCAGCGACGTGCTGGCCGGCGTCACCGCCGACCTGACCCGCGCGCAGCGCGACGCGGTGGCCGCCGGCGGCGCGGCGCCGGCGACCGACTGGGCTTTCTACTCGGGCACCTCGATGGCCAGCCCGCACGTGGCCGGCCTGGCCGCGCTGCTCAAGCAGTTGCACCCGAGCTGGACCCCGGCGGCGATCAAGTCGGCGTTGATGACCAGCGCCAGCCCGACCCAGCCGGACGGCATCACCGCCTCGGTTGCCTGGGACAAGACCGCCAAGGCCACCGGCACCCTGCCATGGGGCCAGGGCGCCGGCCACGTGACGCCGAACGGCGCCGCCAATCCGGGCCTGGTGTACGACGCGACGGAAATCGACTACGCGCGTTTCCTGTGCGGCCTGAACGCCGGCGTCTACAGCGCCGCCACCTGCACGGCGGTCGGCACCATCTTGCCGTATAACCTGAACCTGGCCTCGCTGACCGCCGGCAACGTGCTGGGCAGCCTGACCCTGACCCGTACCGTGACCAACGTCGGCGCCAGCACGGCGACCTACAACGCCACGGCCAGCGTGCCCGGCTACACGGTCGACGTGCAACCGCCAAGCTTGACCATCGGCGCCGGCCAGAAAGCCACCTTCAAGGTCAAGGTCACGCGCACCAACGCCCCGGTCGATACCTGGGTCTATGGCAGCCTGGTCTGGTCGGACGGCGTGACCAACGTGCGCAGCCCGCTGACCGTGCGCGGCTCGGCACTGGCGGCGGCGGCTTCGGTGTCGAGCGAATTTGCCACGGGCAGTAAGCTGATCACCATCGGCACCGGCTTCACCGGCGTCATGAGTTCGGTCAAGTCGGGCTTGCTGCCAGCGGTCGTGGAAACCCGCAGCGTCGGCGAATCGGGCACCGACTCGGCGCTCTACCAGGCAGCCTGCCTGGCTGGCGGCGGTCCTGGCGTGAATGTCCACACGGTCAACGTGCCGGCATCGACCATGGCGGCGCGCTTCGCGCTGTTTAACGACGACACCGCCGGCGGCGCGAACTCCGATCTCGACCTGATCGTGGTCGGCCCGAACGGCGCCATCACCAGCAGTGGCAATGGCGGCTCGAACGAGCGCGTCGAACTGGTCCAGCCGGCAGCGGGCGCCTACAAGGTGTGCGTGATCGGCTACGAGCCGGCCGGCGGCGAAGCCGAGTACAAGCTGTCGTCGTGGGTCCTGCCGGAAGGCGCCAACAACGGCAACTTCAAGGCACTGGTGCCGGCGTATTCGTATGTCGGCAGCACCGGCACGGTCAGCATGAGCTGGGCGGGCCTGGCGGCCAACCAGCGTCACCTGGGCGCACTGCGCTATGTGGTCGGCGGCGCCACCCAGGGCTTGACGATGGTGGAAGTAAACACCAACGATCCGCTGCCGCAGTTCGACGCCCCGCGTCGCGCCGTGGTACTGGCGAAGTAAGCGGGCAGGACGGGCGCGCCGCACGGTGTACCCGCGCGGTTCGTTAGTGAAAAAGGCTGCGGCAATCTTGCCCGCAGCCTTTTTTTATGGGGTGTGCCGACGCCTCAGCGCGCCTCGCTGCCGCCCAGGCCGCGTGCTTGCAGCACGCACTTGCCGGCGCTGCAGGTCGCGCCCGGGTCTTGCTCGACCGAGCAGGTCGACATCATGCCGCTTTTCTCGTTGACTTTCTTTTCCGCCGCCGCCTGTTCGGCCGCCAGGCGCGCCAGCAGCTCGCCGTTGCTGCGCTTGGCCGACCAGGGCAGGAAACCGGCCGGGCCGCCGCACGCCTTGCTGCCGACCGGCAGGGTGCGGCACTGGCTGGCGTTGTCGCAGGCGGCGTCGCCGATTTCGGCCGTGATACGCGCGCCGAGCGAGCCGCCGGCCGCCTCGCTGGCGGCGAGCGGTGCAGCCGGCGCAGGTGCGGCCGGGGCGGACGTGTTGGATGGCTCGCTGCAGGCGGTGCCGGCGGCGATCAGGGCGGCTGCGATGCACAGGCGCAAGAAGGAGGAGGGGGCAGGTTTTTTCATGCCCCATCATCCCGGATCGATGCCCGCTTTGCAAGCGGGGCACGATCTGTTCTTAATTGCGCCCGGCCATCACGCCGCCATCCACATCCCACACCGCGCCGGTGACCCAGGCCGCCTCGCCCGAGAGCAGGAAGGCGACCGTATTGGCCACATCCCGGGCCGTGCCGATGCGTCCGATCGGATGGAAGGCGTTGAAGCCCTGCAGCGCGGCCGCCACCTGGTCTTTCGGAATGAAGCCTTCGTACACGGGCGTGTCGACCACCGCCGGCGCGACCGCATTGACGCGGATCCGGTGCGGCGCCAGTTCCATCGCCAGGTGCTGGGTCAGCGCGTGGATGCCGGCCTTGGCCATCGAATAGGCCGACGACGGCGTGGCGGCGACCGCCTGGCGCGCCCACATCGAGCCGATGTTGACGATCGCCCCCGCAGCGCCGCGCGCCACCATGCTCGCCACCACCGACTGCGTCAGGAAGAACAGGCCGCGGTTGAGCGCCTGGTACTGGTCGTAGTCTGCCGCGCCGTGCTCCAGGAAAGGCTTGGGAAAGAAGACCCCGGCGGCGTTGAGGATCAGATTGATCCGCGGATGATCGGCGGTCAGCCGCTCGCGCAGGCGGTCCAGGTCGGCCTGCTTGCCGATGTCGCCGGCCAGGGTATGCACGCGCCCGGGAGCGTCGAGTTCGGCGGCGGCGCGCGCGTTCTTGGCGGCGTCGCGCCCGAGCAGCACCACCGTGCCGCCGCCACCGACCACCGCGCGTGCCGACGCCAGGCCGATGCCGCTGTTGCCGCCGATAGCGAGCAGGGTTTGTCCTTCAAAAGCGTGATGCATGGTAGACCTTTCTATACCAACTAGTTGGTAGGTTGATGTTGCCAAAAAATGCCGGCCGTAGCCGGCAGGGGGAAGCCGCTCAGGCCAGCATGTTCGAGACGTAGGTGGCGCCCGCGTTGGCAGGGCTGTGGTCGGTACCGACACCGCGTCCGACCATCATCGCCCCTTCCAGCGCGCTGAGCAGCCCGTAGGCTTGCTCTTCGGCGCTGCCGCGCGCGCGCAGCAGGCCGGCTTGTTGACCCTGGCCGATGGTGCTCGCCAGCCAGTCCAGGTTCAGCTGGAAGAAAGCGCGCACGTCAAGCGCAAGCGCGGGCGACAGCGCGGCCGCCTCCGCGCCCAGGATGCCGCATACGCACAGGCGCCGGTCCTGCTGGTAAGTGGCCGCGAACAGCGCGCCGTAGCGCGCCAGGCGCGCCGGCGCATCCTCGCCGCTGGCGTCGATGCCGCGCAGCAGGGTCGCGAAGCGGTCGGCGTAGCGCCGCACGATGGTTTGCACCAGGTCGGCCTTGGTGCGGAAATGGTGGTGGATGCTGGGCTTCTTGATAGCGATCTCGCGCGCGATATCGTCGTACGAAAAGCCGTTGTAGCCGTGCTGCTGGATCAGGCGCTGGGCCGCGTCCACCACCCGCTCGGCCGAGGCCGACAGTTCCGAAAATTGTTTGACCACCTTGCCTCCGCTTGCCTACCAACTAGTAGGTTTGCATGATGCCGGCGATCCGGCTTGGGGTCAAGCGTTTTCGATCGGCCCGACCGGATCCAGCGCCGGCAAGGCTGACAGGCGGCGCGCCAGGAAGTCGATGCAGGCGCGCAGGCGCGGCGCCATGTGGCGCGCGCTCGGCACCAGCAACTGCACCGGCAGCGGCGCCAGTTCGTAAGCGGGCAACAGGTACACCAGGGCGCCGTCGGCCAACTGCTCGGCCACCTGGTACGACAGCGGGCGACCGATCCCGCGCCCGGCCAGCACCGCCAGCAGCATGGTATCGATCTCGTTGACGATCAGGCGCGGGGCCAGGCGCACCGCGAATTCGCGCGCATCGGCGCGCGCGCCGTCGCGAAAGCGCCATTCCCTGGTCGCGCGCTGTTCGGCAAAGATGATGTCGTGGGTGTCGAGTTCGCGCGGACTGGCCGGGCTGCCGCGCCGCGCCAGGTAGGCCGGGCTGGCCACCAGCACGCGCCGCACCTGGCCGACCTGGCGCGCCATCATGCCGGTGTCGGGCAGGGCGCCGATGCGCACGGCCAGGTCGAGCCCGTGTTCGATCATGTCCAGGTTGCGGTCGTTGAACACCAGCTCGACCTGCAAGGCCGGATGCAGGTCGAGGAAATCGATCATGGCCGGGGCCACGTGGCGCCGCCCGAACACGGTCGGCACGGTGATGCGCAGGCGTCCGCGCAGGGGCGCGTTGTCGTCCTCGCGCACGGCGTCGTCGTAATCGGCCAGCACGCGGCGCGCCATCTCGCCCAGGCGCAGGCCCGCTTCGGTGGGCGCCAGGCGGCGCGTGGTGCGCTCGACCAGGCGCGCGCCGACGCGCTCTTCCAGCGCCGCCAGCGCGCGCGTGACGGCCGGGGCCGAGCGGCGCAAGCGCCGTGCCGCGCCGCTCAGGCTGCCGGCCTCAAGGATCGCCACGAATATCTGCAACTCATCGAACCGGTCCATGTATTCTTCCAAAAATTGAAATAATCATTTTCAATTTACCAGTATTCTCATTCATGCGTGCAAGCGATAGCATGGCTTTCCTGTTCCTTTTTGAAGCGAGACGCCATGCCCAGCACTTCCCTGATCCTCCACGGCCTGCCGGTGTCGGGCCATGTACACCGTGTCGAACTGCTGCTGCGCATGCTGGGGCTGCCGTTCACCTTCGTGCCGGCGCCGGCCGAGGTACGCGCCGGCGCCGCCTTCCGCGCCCTCAATCCGCTGGGGCAGATTCCGGTGCTGCAGGATGGCGAGCTGGTCATCAGCGACAGCAATGCCATCCTGGTCTACCTGGCCCGGCGCTACGCCCCCGGCGGCGACTGGCTGCCCGAGGATGCGGCCGGTGCGGCCGGCGTGCAGCGCTGGCTGTCGATCGCGGCCGGCGAACTGGCCTTCGGCCCGGCCAAGGCGCGCGCCCACGCGCTGTGGAAGGTGCCGGCCGACCTGGACCAGGCCGGCGCGCTGGCGCAGCGCCTGCTAGCCTTCATGGAGCAGCACCTGACGGCGCATCGCTTCCTGGCGGCCGCGCATCCCACCCTGGCCGACCTGGCCTGCTACAGCTACGTGGCGCACGCGCCGGAAGGCGGCATCGGGCTGGCCCAGTATCCGGCCTTGCGCGCCTGGCTGGCGCGGATCGAAGCCCTGCCGGGGTTCGTGGCGCTGCCCGCCTCGCCCTTGCCGGCGGCGGCATGAGCGCGCCGTATCATGAAGGCGAGTTGAAGGCGCAGGCGCTGGCGGGCGAGATCAGTCATGGCAACGGCATCCGTCCGTTCATGCTCGAGCAACATCGCGATTTCTTTGCGGCGCTGCCGTTCGTGCTGGCGGGGACGGTCGGGGCCGATGGCCAGCCGCACGCACGCGTGTTCAGCGGTGTACCCGGCTTCATCGACAGTCCCGATCCCGGCACGCTGCGCATCGGCGTGGACCACAGCGCCCTGCGCGCCGGGCAGCCGATCGGGCTGCTGGGACTCGACTCCGGCACGCGCCGGCGCAACCGCGCCAATGGCGTGGTGCGCAGCGCGGGCGCGGGCGAAGTGCTGATCGATGTACGCGAAAGTTTCGGCAACTGCCCGCAGCATATCGTGATGCGCGACGTGCGGGCGGTGGCGCCGGCGCTCGTGCGCGTGCGCGAGTTCGACGGCCTGGACGAGCGCGCCATGATCGCGCGCGCCGACACCTTCTTTATAGCGACCAGCGGCGGCATGCACGGCGTCGACATCTCGCACCGTGGCGGAGCGGCGGGATTCGTGCGTATCGATGGCGACAGCCTGATCGTGCCCGACTATGGCGGCAACCGTTACTTCAACACCCTCGGCAACGTGCTGCTCGACGCGCGCGCGGCCCTGCTGTTCATCGACGACGCCAGCGGCGACGTGCTCGAACTCGAAGGCCGGGTCGCGATCATGTGGGAAGACGGCCCGGCGGTTCCCGGGCAGGGTGGAGGACGGCACTGGCGTTTCAATGCCGCGCGCGGGCGCATCACGCACGGCGCGCTGGCGCTGCGCTGGACCCGGCGCTAAACGCCCTCCAACCGCGACAACCGGGGTCAGAGCTTTAACTAGCAATTAGTTGCTGAACCAACTGAAGTGCCGGCAAAAATGGCAGAACGCTGGGGCAATATCGGCATCCAGTGTGTTGAGTCGCTTAAACCGTCGTAAGAAGCAGACAAATCGCTCTGGATAAACTTTTTTGTTGCTAGTTAAAGCTCTGACCCCGGTGGGGGGAGTCGTTGCCGGTGGGATTTTAATTGCTAATCAGAGGTCAGACCCCGGTTGAAGCGTGTCGGGCGCTTTGCGCTCAGAACTTGTAACGCAGCCCGGCCAGCACTTCGCGTCCGGTGACGTTGTTGACCACTACGCCGTTGCGGGCGCGGCTGGCGAACTGGTCGTTCTCCTCGTTGCTCAGGTTCACGCCTTCCAGGGTCAGTTCGAGCTTCTCGTTGACCTTGTACGAGAACGACAGGTCGACGTTGAAGGTCTTGTTCTTGCCCTCGACATCGTTGTTGTTCTGGCCCGGCACGCGTGTGACGAAACCGGAACGCTGCGAGGTCGATACCCGTGCGCTGAGCTTGCCGTCATCGTAGTACAGGGTGGCGTTCCACGATCTCGGCGACAGATTCAAGAGGTCGTCGGTCACGGTCTGGTTGCTGGACGGCGAGACCACGTACGCCATCGTCGACTTGACGTAGGTGTAGTTCAGCAAGCTGCCAAAGTTGCGGCCCCAGCCCGGCAGGAAGGTGAACGGTTGCTGGTAGTTCAGCTCCAGCCCGCGCAGCTTGCCGCCTTCGGTGTTGATCGGGGCGGTGAACTGGAAGATTTCCTCACCCGTGAAGTTGGTCGGCAGCAGCGCCAGCGGCAGGCCGGTATCCTTGTATTTCACATCGTTGCGGATGCTCTGGATATAGGTGGCGATGTTTTTCTGGAACAGGCCGACGCCGATGAACGCGTTCTTGTCGAAGTACCATTCGAAGCTGGTGTCGAAGGCCTTGGCGCGGAACGGTTTGAGCATCGGGTTGCCGCTGGTGATCGACAGGGTGCCGGTGGTGGCCACGCTGTCGCCCGGGGTCAGGTTGGCCAGCTGCGGGCGCGACATCACCTTGGCGGCGGCCGCGCGCACGATGAAGTTCTTGCTGAGGTTGGCGGCGATGTTGAACGATGGCAGCACGTCGTGGTAGTCGTTGTCGACCGTGACCGCGGTGCCGCCGCCGGTGGCCTGGTAGCCGGTCGAACTTTGCTGCGTCTCGACATAGCGCAGGCCCAGGTTGCCGCGCAGCGCTATGCCGCCCAGCTCGCTCGTGAATTCGCCCATCAGGAACAGGCCGTTGTCTTCTTCGCTGACCGAGCGGTTGTTGCCGCGCGCATTGGCGTTGGTGATCGACGACAGGGTGAAGTCGCCGGGGCCGCCGGCCGGGCCGCTCTTGATGCAGTTGCAGTAGATGTCGTAGGCCTGGGCGATGGCGTTCAGCTTGGGCAAAACCCAGCCGCTTGGGGTGCCGGCCGGCATGCCGAGACCGTTGCCGAAGCCCGTGATCTGGGTGCCCAGGCTGGCCGCCGAAACGCCCGCCGCCGGGGCGAAGATGGTGTCGCCCTGGTTCACGCGGCGGAACTCGTAGGAATCGAAGGCGAATTTTTTGTAGTCGGCGCCGGCTTTCAGGGTGAATTTGTCGGGTACCACCTCCCAGGCGAAGTCGACGTGGCCGACATCGTTGCGGTTGTTGGCGCCTTGCGGACGCATGCGGATTTCGCTCGGGCTGGTGTTGACGATGCTCGATGGCTGGGCGCCGCTGGCCACCTGCGGCACGCCGACGATGCCGAGCGCGCCGCCCGGCTGGTTCACATTGAACGGGTAGCTGATCGCCGGCAGGCGATCGTTGCCACGCAAGTCGATGCTGTAGCCGTTGACGTTGAGGGCGTCGAGCGTGGTGGTGGTCTGGATCGGGTTGCGGAACTTGGAGGTGGCGCGGCCGACCCGGGCATTGAGGCGCATGCGCTCGTTCAGTTCGTGCTCGAAGGTCAGGGTCGGCTGGGTGAAGGTGGTGCTCAGTTCGTCGTAGCGCGATTCGGCGCGGATGTCGACGCCGTTGTAGGTGCCGTACAGCAGGGCGCCGTTCGGTGCGTAGGCGGTGTCGACGACGCTGGTCTGCGGCTTGCCGCCCTGGGTCGCGCCGCGGCTGAACGAGGTCGCCTGCAAGAAGTCTTCCTGGCGCGTGGCGTCGAGCCTGGAGTAGAGCATGTCGAGCGTCAGGCGGGTGCCGGCGGCCGGACGCCATTGGACCGAGGCGGTCAGGCCGAGGCGGTCCTGGTCGTGGGTCAGGCGGCCGTAGCGCGGAATGCGCGGGGCGAAGTTGTTGGCGCTGCTGGCGGCGTTGTAGGCGGCCACGTTGCCCGGGGTGTTCGGCAGGCGCGCCACGCCCTGGGCGGCCGGGCCGCAGGTGGTCGCGCTCGAGTTGGCCGGGTTGGCGGCGAGCCCGATCGGCGCGCACCAGCCGCCCGAGGACGGGCCGTTATCCCAGCGCACGGTGGAAAAGCCTTCTTCGACCACCTGGCGCCTGGAGTAGGCGCCCGAGACCAGCACCCCGAGCTTGCGCTCGGCGAAGGTGTTCGAGACCAGAAAGGCGAGGCGCGGATCGGTCTTGTCGGACAGGTCGTTGTAGCGGCCCTTGAGCATGACGGTCGCGTTGAAGCCTTTCAGGTCGAACGGGCGCATGGTTTGCAGGTCGACCGTGGCGCCGAGCGAGCCTTCGTCGACATCGGCCGAGGAGCTTTTGCGCACCGTGAGGGAGCTGAACAGTTCGGCGGCGAAGACGTTGAAGTCGACGCCGCGCGAGCGGTTGGCACCGCCGGAACTGTCGGTGCCGCCGGTGGTGGCCAGGCCTTCGACGCCGTTGATGCGCACGCGGGTGAAATCCTGGCCCAGGCCGCGCACGGTGATGTTGCGGCCTTCGCCGGCGTCGCGGTCGATGACCACGCCGGGGACCCGTTGCAGGGACTCGGCCAGGTTGGTGTCCGGGAACTTGCCCATGTCTTCGGACTTGATGACATCGATGATGCCGAAGTCTTCCCGTTTCTTGTTGAGGGCGCTCTCCAGGGAAGCGCGCAAGCCGGTGACGACGACGGTTAGGGCTTGCTGGTCGGCTGCGGGCGAGCTCGCTTGCGCGCTGGTCTGGGCGTAAGCCCCGCTGATGGCCAGGGCTGTGACGGATGTGCTGCCCACGAGGCGCACGGCGAATTTGCCGAGCGCGCGGGTCTGGTCGGTGACGCGCATGCTGCTGTCTCCTGTCATGATGAGAATACAGCCGGATGCCGCGCGGTCTTGCTGCCGCTGATCCAACAACCGGCCGGGTTACCGCGCGCCGATTTCACCGTCATTCCCGCCGGCGCGGGAATGACGGATTCCCCCGTGGCGCCTGGCTGGTTGCTGCCAGTTTGTTAAGCGGTTGACCAATTCTAGGCTGGTTTACATATTTGCACAATTGGTCAGGCCGCAATCTTTTTATGGTCAGGCCACTTTGTGGTTTTTATGGCGTGGCGGCCACGCTCACGGTCACCGGATCGGCGTCGCGCGCAGCCGCCGCGACGAGGTAGCGTTCCCAGTCCTGGCCGCTCTGGATGTCGCCCGAACGGCTCCACGCCGCGCCGGCGTAGTAGCGCAGCGGCTTGCCGCTCGCTGCCGGCGCCAGCACCAGGTGGTTCAGCCGATCCTGGCCAAAGCCGGTCGCCGACGGCAGGATGACCGCCGTGCCCATGGCGCCGTTGCTGGCCTGTTCGGCCCACTGCATCAGGATCCCGGGCGCCTTGTGGCCGATCTTGATGTCGGGCACCTGCCCCTTGTCGGTGGGGGTCTTGTTCAAGCCCACGCCGACCTCGATGCCGGCCTTGCCGGCGAAGGTGAAGGTGCTCTCGATACGGTCCAGATAGTGGCCGGCGTCGACCGTGAAGCGCTTGACCTCGGACACAGCGGTGCCGCCCGCATCCCAGCTGTCGTAGCTGAGCTCGAAGATGGCGCGCAGCGGGCCGTTGGCCAGCACTTTCCAGCCCGTGAAGTTGTTGCCGGTGTAGAGAAGCGCGCCATCCCACACCCCGGTGCCGCCGGCGCCGCGCGTCTTGCCGACGTTGTACATGTCCATGCCTTCGCCTTCATCCTTGTGATAATGGTCGTGGCCCTTGTTGTACCAGCGCTCGACGACCGGATACGGCACCCGCTTGAACCAGATATCGAGTCCGCTGGTGACCAGCACTTCCTTGGCGCTGCCCGCCGGGGCCGGCGCGCCCAGGGCCGGGCCGTAGGTGCGGTGCGCCAGCTTGTCGTTTTCCCAGGCGAAGTCGTCGAGCCGCTCCGGCACGAAGCGGGCAAACGCTTGCACCGGAAACGGCGGCGTCACCGTGTCGGTTTTCTCGACCGTGAAGATGGCGCGCTGTTCGCCGGCCGCAAAATTGTGCTGGAAAATCAGCTCGCCGTAGGCGATGCCGACGTTCTTCGGGTCCTTGGCCAGCGGCGCGATATTCGTTACCTGGTAGGGCAGCACGCGGCCGGCGGCATCCTTGACGGCGATGCGCTGGATCAGCGCGCCGGGCAGGACGCGGTTGATCTCGCTCCACGGCAGCACGATGGTTTCCGACGGCCGTGCAATGTCGAGCCCGTGGCTGACCGTGATGGTGGCGGCCGGGCCGGCCTGCGCCAGCGGCGAGGTTGCCGCTGCAGCCCCCGCGGCGGCCAGGGCGAGCAAGGAAAACGGGGCGGGTGATCTGGTCATGGCGGTCTCAATGATGTTCGCGGTAGTTGGTCTGGCCGGCCCCCTTGGGCATGTAGTGATAGGTGCGCACCTTGTGCTGGACTTCGATGTTCGGGTTGTTGATCAGCTTGATCATCTCGGCGCCGGCCAGCAGGGTCGGGCCGTAGCCGTGCAGCGCGAACGGGCTGGTCGGGCGGTTGTAGTAATACACCTGGTCGCCGGCAAACGTGGTGCCGACGCAGGTGCCCTCGACCTGGCCCTGGTCGTTGATGCGGGTCGACAAACCGGCCCAGCCGGCCTGGGCGATGGAGCCGTAGGTCGTCGGGCTGATCCAGCCCTGGTTGATGGCGTGCGCAAACACGTAGACGAACATCGCGCTGGCCGAGGTTTCGAGGTAGGAATCGTTACGGTCGAGCATCTGGTGCCACAGGCCGCTGCCGGACTGGCGCTCGCCAATGCTTTGCAGGGTCGTGCGCAGCTGCGCCAGCACCTGCGGATAGCCGGGATGGTCCTGCGGCAGCACGTCGAGCAGGTCGGACATGCTCATCACCGCCCAGCCGTTGGCGCGCGCCCAGTAAAAATTCGGGGCGTCGGGGTTGTTGGCGTTCCAGCCGTGGGTGTACAGCCTGGCCTGCTTGTTGAACAGATAGCCCGTCATCTGCAGCACGTTCTTGACGGCATCGTCGAAATGGGCGCGCTTGCCGCTCATGCGGCCCAGTTCGGCCAGGGCGGGCACCGCCATGTACAGGTCGTCGGCCCACAAGGATACCGCCTGCGGGCGCTCGCGCGCCAGGGTGCCGTCCGGCAGGCGGAACTGCTTGTTGACCACCCAGTCGCCGCAGGTGGCGATGATGTGCGACAGGTCCGGGCCGATTTTCAGGGCGCGCGCGCGCATCATGGCGGCGCACATGGAGCCGGCGTCGTCGAGCGCGCGCGGGTCGAGGAAGCGCGAAAAGCTGTTGGCGCGTTCGAGCTTGAATTGCTTTTCCTGGGCCTGGAAGTAGGGCAGCTTGTCGGCGAAGAAATTGAAATGGCGGGCGGTCAGGTCGGTGAAGCGCTGGTCGCCGGTCACTTCCCGGGCCTTGAACATGCCGGCATGCACCACGCCCATTTCGTAGACCATGATGCCCATGTCCGCATGGCTCGCTTCGGTGATGGCGTTGGCGTTCGGTTTGCTGAAATCGGTAATCGGCGCGCCGGTCTTTTTGTCGACCACGCGGGTGGGGGTGGCCGTTTCCATGAAGCTGCGGATGCGGTGCAGGGCGGCGCTGATGTCGGCCACGACCGGCTTCTTGTATGGGACCGGATAGCTGCCTTCGCCCGGGTCGGTCAGGTTCTTGTTGTCCGGATTGCGGAATGGGCCGTCGGCGTACGCCGGGCTGCCCATGCAGGCCACCGTGGCGATGGCGGCAAACAGTTTATGTGCTGTATTCACATTGTCCCCTGTTATTGGTGATGATTTTTTAAGCGCTATTTGGTCAGGCCATTCTAATTTGGTCAGGCCAAATGTGCAAGGCGGACTAGCCACTTGTGTCAGCCCGTGGCATACTTTATCGACACGTGGATGAACTGGGAAGGTCGGCGATGGACAATGCTGTTCAAGGCTGGGGCGCCATATTTGCCGGGCTGCTGCTGGCGGGGTGCGTCGCTGGATCTGGCCCCCATACCGAAGACCGTCATTCCCGCGCCGGCGGGAATCGCAGGCATGTGGGGGGGTCGCCGATGCCATCGATTCCCCCCGGCGCGGGAATGCCGGATTAGAGGATGGGGCCCGAACACGCTGCCAGCGCCGCCGCGCCCGCCGCCGCGCTGTCCGCCACGCCCTACAACGCGGCGACCACCTACGCCAAGCTGGTCAAGGCCTATCCCTTCATCAAGATCGCCGATACCGTCACCAACGCCGGGACGAGCACGATCGGCGGCATCGGGTACGCCCGGCGCGGCGCGCACCTGCTGCAACTGGACCTGTACCTGCCCGCCCGGGCGGGGCGCAATCCAGGACCGTCAGCGGCGGTGGTCCTGGTGCATGGTGGCGGCTGGCGTTCCGGCGAGCGCGCCAACATGGCGCCGCTGGCCGCGCGCCTTGCCGCACGCGGCATCGCCGCCGCCGTGATCGACTACCGCCTGGCCGATGAAGCGCGCTACCCGGCCGCCATCCACGACGTCAAGGCCGCGCTGCGCTGGCTGCGCGCCAACAGCGCCGCCCACGGCATCGACCCGCAGCGCATCGCAGTGGCCGGCGGCTCGGCCGGCGGGCAAATCGCCAGCCTGGCCGGCGTCACCAACGGCATGCCGACATTCGATCCCGACGCCGCCGGCAACGCCGTCTCGAGCGCGGCCCAGGCGGTCATCAACATCGACGGCCTGTCCGATTTTACTTCTGCGGCCGCGCGTGCCAACGAAGACGACCCGCACAAAAAACCATCGGCCGCCGGTTTCTGGTTCGGCGGCAGCTACGCCGACGCGGCGCAGCTGTGGCGCGAAGCCTCGCCCACCTTCTACGTCAACCGCCGCACGCCGCCGATGCTGTTCATCGGCAGCGCGCAGGCGCGCTTTGCGGTCGGGCGCGCCGAGATGGTCGACAAAATGACAGCGGCCGGCGTCGCCACCGACGTCGTCATGTTGCCCGATTCACCTCATTCCTTCTGGCTGTTCGAACCGTGGATCGACCCCACGGCCGACGCGATCGCCGCCTTCCTGCATGCCCACCTTCCAACAACAACGAGACCAGCGCCATGACCACAACCGACTTCCTGCACCGGGCCGTGCCCTTGTTCCTGCCGCTGATCCTGCCGCTGGCGCTAAGCGCGTGCCAAGGCCCGCCGGCCACCCCGCAGCAGCCGTGGACGGCCGACCTGGGCAACGGCCAGTACCAGAACCCGATCCTGCACGCCGACTATGCCGACCCGGATGCGATCCGCGTCGGCGACACCTATTACATGACCGCGTCGAGCTTCAGCAACTCGCCCGGCCTGCCGCTGCTGCGGTCAAGCGACATGGTCAACTGGGAACTGGTCGGCCACGCGCTGCCCAGGCTGGTGCCGGAAAACGTCTTCGCCACGCCGCAGCCGGGCAAGGGCGTGTGGGCGCCGTGCCTGCGTTTTCATGACGGTCAATTCTGGATTTTTTATCCCGACCCGGACTTCGGCATCTACGTCATGACCGCCACCAGTTTCGACGGACCGTGGACGGCGCCGCACCTGCTGGCCGGCGGCAAGGGCTTGATCGACCCGACGCCGTTGTGGGACGACGATGGCAAGGCGTACCTGCTGCACGGCTGGGCCAAGAGCCGCGCCGGTTTCAATAACGTGCTGACCCTGCGCGGCATGGCGCCGGACGGGCGCAGCCTGCTCGACACCAGCGGCCAGGTCATCATCGACGGCAACAAGCTACCCAATTACAAGACGCTGGAAGGACCGAAATTCTACAAGAAGGATGGCTACTATTATGTCTTCGCGCCGGCGGGCGGGGTGGAGGAAGGCTGGCAGTCGGTGTTGCGCTCGCGCAGCATCAAGGGGCCGTACCAAGACAAGATCGTCATGGCGCAGGGCAAGTCCGGCATCAACGGTCCGCACCAGGGCGCGTGGGTGACGGCGCAGGATGGCAGCGACTGGTTCTTCCATTTCCAGGACAAGCGCGCGTACGGGCGCGTGGTGCATCTGCAGCCGATGCGCTGGAAGGATGGCTGGCCGCTGATCGGCGAGGAAGTCGACGCCAGCGGCGTGGGCCAGCCGTTCGCGCGCCATGCCAAGCCGCTGTCGGCCGGGCCGGTGCGGGTGCCGCCGGCAAGTGACGAGTTCTCCAGCGCGGCGCTGGGGCTGCAATGGCAGTGGAGCGCGAACGGCCAGCCGCAGTGGATGTCGCTGGCGGCCCGGCCCGGCCAGTTGCGCCTGCACGCGCAGCCGGGGACCAATCTGCGCGAGATGGGGTCGGTGCTGACCCAGAAACTGCCGGCGCCGGCGTTTACGGCCGACACGCGGATTGAATTGTCGGCCACGCAGGAGGGCGACCGGGCCGGGCTGGTGCTGCTGGGGATGAAGTACGCGTGGCTGGGATTGCGGCGCGCGGGGACCGGATCGCAACTGGTGCTGGGGCTGTGCGAAGGCAATGAAAATACCTGTACCGAGAAGGACCAGCTGGTGCTGCCGGTCGATGGGAATGCGGCGTACCTGCGCATGACGATGGCCGACGGCATCGCGACGTTCTCGTACAGCGTCGATAACAGCCGTTTTGTAGAGGCGGGGCAGCCGTTCAAGGCCGGCATGGGGCGCTGGGTGGGGGCGCAGATGGGTTTGTTCAGCGCCGGTGGCGCGCAGGCGCATGCGGATGTGGATTATTTCCGGGTCCGCAAACAGGAATGACAGCGCGTCGTCTCCGGCATTGCCGGAGACGACGCGCTGGCGCGATGCGCCTAAAACGCCGGATCGTTCGCCGCCATGCGCGACCGGCGCCAGCGCCACACGTTGAAGGCGGTCAGCGCGGCGGGCACGCCGATCACGACCAGCCAGGCGCTGGCATCCATGTCGCGCGTGATGACCACGCCGGCGCCAAGGGCGAACGCGATCAGGCCGCGCAGCAGGATCCAGTTGAGCTGGGCTTTTGAGTTCATTTTTTGCATGGGTCGAAGTTCGATCAAGAGGAATGCCGCTGGCGGCTGAAACAGCCCGCTAGCGTATCACGAACGCCGTTCAGGGCCCCGCTTGTTCCGCTTCCGGGCGCCATCCCCGGCCGCCATCGAAGCCGGAAAACACCGCCGCCCGGCTCGAGAGCGCGGCCGCTTCCTGCGCGCTGAGAATCACGCCGCCGGCGCGGTGCGACAGGTCCAGCGGCTTGCCGTCCAGGTCCATGCTGCCGGATTCGCGCCAGCCGCTGTGCGCTGTCGCCCTGGCCGGATTGGGCGCCGGCTCGCGCGTCGCCTCGCGCGTCGCCTCGCGCGTCGCCTCGCGCGTCGCATCGGGCTGCACGCCCTTGCCGGCCCAGCCGACCGGGGCGATATGCTCGCCCATCTTGCAATTGATGTAGGCCACATTATCCCAGGTGGCCTTTGTACCCGGGCTGCGCGCCAGGTACGTGGCGCCGGGCGCAATCTTGTTGGCCAGCGGACCCGGTCCCGGCCCATGCGTCAGCGCGCTGTTGAGGAACACGAAGCCGGGCTCAAGCGCGCTCACCGTGCGCGCCTGCACCACATAGCCACCACTGGACGGGTTGGCGCTGTCGCCGACCGAGCGCAGTTCGCTTTCTTCGAACAGGGCTGCGCGGTTGGCGCCCCAGATGAAGTCGACGTTGCCTTCGATGAGCGTGCGGTAGAACCAGGAATACCCTTTGACCTGGATCGTATCCTGCTCGCTGAAAAAGCTGGCGTTGCGCGCGATCAGGCGGCCGCTGTCGTTGTTGAAGTAGACCGTTTCAGCCTGGCCGGCGACCTGGTCGGAGCGCAGGGTGGTGTTTTTCAGGGTCAGGGTGTCGAGCGTGAGCAGGTCGGACGTTTCGACCAGCAGCAGCGCACGCCCGCCCGTCAACGATGGCGACTGCGCCGCTTGACTCACGCCCGAACCGGGGTTGTAGCCATCGTTGTTCCCATTGTGGATGAGGACGCCGTCGCGGCTTTCGCCCTTGATGGTCAGCTTGTCCTTGCCCCGGATGAACAGCATCTCGTCGTAGCGGCCGTTGTGGACGGCGATCGTGACCGGCGTGGCCTGGCCGGCGTACCGCATCGCGTGGTTCAGCGCGCCCTGTACGGTGCGAAAATCGGCCGGGCCGTCATCGTCCACGCTGAGCAGGGTGCCCGCTGGCGCGCTTGCGCGGGTGCGAAAGGTCCATCCGGCGGCGCGGCCGACACCGGCAAACGGCGCGCCCTTGATCGTCGCGTTCCCGAACACCCCCGGCTCGATCACCACGTAGTAGGCGCCGTTGTAGGCGAGGCGGTTGGCGTGCGGGCGCACGGTGGCGCTGTTGCCGTCGATGCTGATCGGCGCGCGGCGCACGTAGCGCATCTGGTCTTGGCCGGGGTAACCGATGGCCGCCACTTCAGCGCCGGGACGGATGATATCGACCAGCTTGTGGTCGGCCTGGCGGTAGATGCGCACCGAACCGGTGCTGCCGAGGCGCGGCGGCTGGTCGAAGCGCAGGCGCAGCAGGGTGTCGGGCTGGACCGCCTCGGCGCGGGCGGGCGGGGAGATCGCGCCGTCGAGGTCGATCCGGTACGCGGCCGGTGGCGCGAAGGCGGGCGCGATGTGCGCGTCGATGATGCTCTGTACGCCCGGATCGGCGACGCTGGCGACGATCAGGCTGGCGCTGCCGGGCTTTTTGGGCGTGACGACGATGCCGCTGCCGCGCACGCTGGCGCTGGCCACGGCCGGGTTGCTGGAACGGACGGTGAAAGGCGCCGGCGTGACGCCGTCGCCGTTGAATGCGCTGATGGCCAAGGTCGACGGCGGATCGCCGGCCTGGGCCTGAAAGCTGCTGGCGGCGACGGCCGGCGCGATGCGCATGGGTTGATGGGTCGGGTCGCCGACCCGGATCGCGTCGAGCTCAAAGCCTTTGCCGCTGCTGTAGACGCCGAGCGCGCCGGGGATGGCCGAGCCGGGCACGGTGGCGGTGGTCAGTTTTTCGCCATTGAGGTAGACGCTGAGCGCCTCGCCGATCATCTCGAAGCGGACGGTGAGAAAGCGGCCTGCGCTGGGGATGGTGCGTTTGACCTGTTTCAGGCGGCCGAGTTTGGCGTCCTGCTGGCGCACGATGTCAATCTGAACGGTGGGGCTGGCGTCGCTCATCTGCAGTCCGGCGCCGAGCCAGTGACTGGCGTCGACATGACGGCCGAGCAAGTACAACTGGCCGGGCGGGCCGGGCATGGCGCGCACGCGTGCCTCGACAAAATAGTCGGCGGCGGGCGCCACGTCGGTGAACAGGGTGCGCACCGCGGCCGGCCCCTGGTCCAGACGAAGCGCCTTGGGCGCTGTTGCCCCCGTCTTCAGCACACCGGGGTCTGACCTCGAAACATTGCTAATTAAAGCTCTGACCCCGGTTGTAGGAGGTTTTACCTGTGTTTCAGCCATTGTGGCAGTTGGCAGCAGCATGGCGAGGAGCAGAGGGGAGGTCAGACGCTGGGACATGGCTCGGGACTCAGAGTGAAAAGGGATACGCGACATGTGCATCCCCACCGGGGTCAGAGCTTTAACTTGAAACATTTCTAATTAAAGCTCTGACCCCGGTTGGTGGCTTATGGCTCGGGGGCGAAGGCGGGACGCAGGGCGGGGATCTGGCGCCGCAGCTCGCTTGCGACCATGCCGGAAAACAGGGCCGCGCCTTTGGCGCCGACGTGGGTGCGGTCGAAGCTGGTTTTCGGCGTGCCTTGCGGTTCGACCGCCGCACCCGGCGCGGCCATTACCGGCGCCGCAGCGGGGGCCGGCGGCGGCGCTTGCGCCAGGGTGTCGGCTTCGGTTGACCCCATCGCTTGCACCGCGTCGGCGCTGATCCTGTTCAGGTCGACAAGTAATGTGCCAGTCTCTTTCGCCACGCGCCGCACTTCGGATGCCCACGGGCCGAGGTCGTCGCGCAAGTACGCACCCTTGAAGCTGCGCCGCGTCAGCGGCGTGACCAGCACCGGCACGCCGCCGAGCGCGCGCGCTTCGCTCACGTAACGGGCGATGTTTTGCGGGAATTGGGTCACCAGGTCGGTCGAGCGCCCCGGCTTGCCCGGCTGGTCGTTGTGGCCGAACTGGATCAGCACGTAGCTGGCGCTGTACGCCGCGCCGTCGCGCAGCAGCGCTTGCACCTCGTCCCAGCGCCCTTCGGCGCGAAAGCTGCCGGAGCTGCGTCCGCCACGCGCCAGGTTGATGCAGGCCGCGCCGGCGCGCAGGCGCTGGCACAGGGCGTCGCCGTAGCCGGAGCGGGTCGCCATGGTCGAGTCGCCGACCAGGATGAGGCGCGCCGGCCTGGCCGCTTCAGCGGCCGCATGCGCGGGCGCCGCAGCCGCCAGCGCCAGGCCAGCGGCTGCCATCAGAAAGGAAAATGGCGCCATCATCCGAAGGTGTAGTGGACGCGCACGTTGTAGGCGCGGCCGATCGGCTTGGCGATGTTTTGCGCGAACACCACGCGCGAACTCAAACGCTGGTTCGACAGCGGCGGGTCGACATCGAGCAGGTTGTTCACGCCAACCGTGAACTTGAGCCGCTTGTTCCAGGCGTAGTTGGCGCTCAGGTTGTACAGGATGTAGGGCTCGATCTCGTTGTAGAAGGGCTGGCCCGGCTTCTGGCTCGGCAAGGCGTTGGTGTCGATGTAGCGCGAGGTGTACGACTGGGTCAGCTGGGTGCCGAAGCCGCCGCGGCTCCACGACAGGCGCAGGTTGTGCTTCCATTTGAAGACGTAGGTGTTGGCGGAGGTGGCGCCGGTCGAGAGCGCGCCCGGTTTGCCGACGCTGTCGATCCAGTCGCCGCCTTCTTCGTTCTGGCCTTCGTATTTGTTGACGCAGGTGCCGTCGAAGGACATGCCGAAGCGCCCCATGCTGGCGGTCGGCAGGGTGTAGTTCAGGCTGGCGTCGATGCCCTGGGTGCGCAGGCCGCCCATGTTCAGGCGCGTCTTGGTGATGTAGGCCAGGGTGCCGTCGGCATTGCGTACGAACAGCTTGTTGTATTTGTTGACGTCGCCGAAGATCGTGTCTTCGGCAATCTGCGCGATCGTGCCTTTCATTTCGACGTTCCAGAAGTCGAGCGAGGCGACCAGGTTCTTGAGCGGTTCGATCACGATCCCGGCGCTGAAGGTCTTGGACTTTTCCGGCTCCAGGTTGGGGTTGGCGCCGGTCAGCACCGTCAGGGTGCTGCCGCAAACCTTGGCCGGGTCCAGGTTCAGGCCCGCGTACTTCGGATCGGTGGTGAGCGCGCCGGTGCCGCTCACGCCGGGCTTGGCGCTCGGGCACAGCAGCGGGTCATCCCACTTGGCGGTGGACGGCACGCGCGTTTGCGGGGTGCCGTACAGCTCGGGCAGGGTCGGGGCGCGGAATCCGGTGCTGGCGGTGGCGCGCAGCATCAGGGCCTTCGATGGCTCGTAGCGCACGCTGGCCTTGGGGTTGACGGTGGTGCCGACGTCGCTGAAGCGGTCGGCGCGCACGGCCAGGTTCAGGTTGAGCCGCTTGGTGAACGGCGCGTCCAGTTCCAGGTAGGTGCCGAGCACGGTGCGCGCGCCATGCGGGTAGCGCTTGGGCGTGCCGGAGACTTTGTAGGCCACCGCGTCGCCGATGTCGCCGGAGGCGTCGCGGTAGGTTTCGCGGTGCAGGTCGGCGCCGACGGCGAGCGCCAGCGCGCCGCCGCCTAAGGTCGTCAGTTCGCGGTTCAGGGTCAGGTCGGGGCCGTAGTAGTGGACTTCGGCGCGACGGTTGACCAGGCCATCGGCGGAGATGCTTTCCAGGTAGGCTTGGCCGGCTGCGTCCTGCGCACCAAAAGGGTTGAGCACGCCGTCGGCCACGCCCTTGTACAGCTCGGGCGTGCGCAGGTAGCCGCTCAGGAATTTGACCGTGCGCTTGCTGTAGGCATAGTTAAAGCCGGCCTTGTAGTCCCAGCCCTTGAACTGGCCTTCTTCGGTGAGCACCAGGCGGTGGCTGTTCTGGCGGTCGTCGGTGATGGCCGGGCCGAGTTCGTCCAGGCTCCAGGTGAGCGCAAGGTCGGCGCCGTTCAGGCCGGCCACGGCGGGCACGCCGCCCGCGCCCCCGGGATACCATGTGCTGGCCTTGGTGATCATCAAGGGCTTCCTCAGGCCGGGGTTGGGCTTGTCGTAGTCGGTCTGGGCGCCGAACGGCTGCGGCGGATTGAGGGCGTCGATGTAGGATTCGGAGCTGAGCAGTTCGAGGGTCAGCATGTTGCCGTCGCCGTGGCGCAGGCTGCCCTTGGTCAGCAGGGTGGTTTGCTTGTTGTCGGCCAGAAGTTGCGGATACAGGTTCGGGTCGAGCACGCAGGTCTTGCTGCCGGCGCCGCCCGGCTTGGTCGAGGGGATGCTGTACTGGCCCTGGTACGGGGCGACGCAGCCGGCGCCGAAATACGGGTTGCCGGTGACGCTGGTCGGCTTGCCGTTGGCGTAGACGGTGTAATTGGCCGGCGCCGACGAGGAACCGGAGGTGTTGCTGGTAAACGCCGTGCCGCCGAGGCGGGCGATGTCGTCCGGGTCGCTGATGTTGGGACGGTCGCGCTGCATCAGGGCGCTGCGTTTCTGGGTGTCGAAGGCGGCGTAGACGTTCCAGCCATCCTTGGCCAGGTCGCCGGTCCCGCTGGTCAGGCTCAAGCGCCGCTGCGCGCCGCCGCCGCTGCGTTCGGGCGCCATGACGCTGGCGCTGGCGGTGGTGTCGGTGATGGCGCGCTTGGTGATGAAGTTGACCACGCCGGCAATCGCATCGGTGCCGTAGATGGCCGAGGCGCCGTCGCGCAGCACGTCGACCCGTTCGATGGCGCTCATGGGGATGACGTCGACGTTGATCGCGCTGTCGCCAATGGCTTGGCCAGGCGCCGGCCGTTGAGCAGGACCAGGGTGCGGTTGGTGTTCAGGCCGCGCAGATTGATCATGGTGCCGCCGCCGCCACCGCCGACCGGTTCGTTGGTCGCGCCGGCGGTGAGCGAGGTGGCCACTTCGGACATCGTGGTCAGGCCGCGGTTGACCAGGTCGTCGGCCTTGATGGTGGTCAGGGGCAGGGCGTTTTCACTGGCCAGGCGCTTGATGGAGGAGCCGGTGACGTCGATCCGGGTCATGCCGCCGTCGCCCTGCCGGGCCGAGGCCTGGTTCATCAGGGCCAGGAGCGCGATGGCGATGGAGGAAAGCAGCAGCGTCGGTTGCGGGAACCTGGGAGGTGTGGGCACGGCGTGTCTCCTGATTTGAATTGCTTTTATGGTTAGGTCAATTCTAATTTGGCCTGACCAATTAATCAAGGTGGACTTGCCAATCTGTTGCCGTTAGCTCGTCGTTCCCGCGCAGGCGGGAAGCAAAGTTGGTCGATACGCGCCGCTGGCGGCAGCGCAAACCTGGGTTCCCGCCTGCGCGGGAACGACGAGGTGGTGGTGAGGGAGGGGGGGGGCAGGTCGAGGTGGCGCTGCTGGTCGGCCGCGACTCGGGTGTACGACTAGCCGCGCGAGAACGTCCTTGTCACGCGCTCCAGGTGCGCGCGCATGGCCTGGCGCGCGCCGGCCACATCGTGCGAGGCGATCGCCTCGAGAATCTTGCGGTGGTCGGTCAAGGTGGTCACGCGCAAATCCTCGGTCTGGAAGTGCTCCTTGAGCTTGTGCCACAAGCTGCCGCGCTGGTTCCACAGATAATCGACCACGCCGACCAGCGCCGTATTGCCGGTGGCGCGTGCGATCGCCAGGTGAAAATTGCGGTCGGCCTGCTCGTTGCTGGCGCGGTCTTCGTGATGGTGTTCCATCTCCAGCACCGCCGTCAAGATCGCGTCGATCGCCGAATCGGTGGCCATCTTGGCCGCCAGCGCTGCCACTTCGGACTCGATCATGCGGCGCGCGGCCAGCACTTCGAACGGGCCTGGCCCGACTTCGGGCACATCGGCCTGCGCCGTGGCTTGTTCGCTGACATACACGCCCGAGCCGCCGCGCACTTCCACAATGCCGCTCAGTTCGAGCACGATCAGCGCTTCGCGCAGCGAGGCCCGGCTCACGCTCAGCTTGGCGGCCAGGTCGCGCTCGGCCGGGAGGCGCTCGCCGGCCTTGATGCTCTCGTCGCGGATCAGTGCCTGGATGCGGGTGGCCACGACACGGTACAGGCGCGGCTCAGCCGAGGTCGATTCTTGCGGCGCAGAGGGTTTCTTCATTGATTATGTGGATCCGGGGTAAGGCGTGAGGGAGGCGTTTACATGCTCGCCTGATTTTAGTTTGGTATGGCCAATGTTGCAAGGCTCCCCCACCGGTGCGCTACCAGTTCGATTCCCGCTCCGGTGTCGATGAAATGTGGTGGATCGACAAATCGGCGCCCTGGAATTCCTGCTCCGGGTCGAGCCGCAAGCCCATCGTCTTTTTCAGCACGCCATACACCAGGTAGCCGCCGGCGAGCGCGATGGCCACGCCCAGCGCGGTGCCGGCCAGTTGCGACATGAACGCCACCCCGCCCATGCCGCCCAGGCTTTTCAGCCCGAAGATGCCGGCCGCGATGCCGCCCCAGGTGCCGCACAGGCCGTGCAGCGGCCACACGCCGAGCACGTCGTCGATCTTCCAGCGGTTTTGCGTGAGGGTGAACATGGCCACGAAAATCGCGCCGGCAATGGCGCCGGTGGCCAGCGCGCCGAGCGGATGCATCAGGTCCGAGCCGGCGCACACGGCCACCAGCCCGGCCAGCGGGCCGTTGTAGGTAAAGCCGGGATCGTTCTTGCCCAGTACCAGCGCGGCCAGGGTGCCGCCGACCATGGCCATGAGCGAATTGACGGCGACCAGGCCGTTCATCTTGTCGAGCGTTTGCGCACTCATGACGTTAAAGCCGAACCAGCCCACCGCCAGGATCCAGGCGCCCAGCGCGAGAAAGGGAATCGAGGAGGGCGGATGGGCGGCGATGGCGCCGTTGCGCCCGTAACGCCCGCGGCGCGCACCGAGCAGCAGCACGGCGGGCAGGGCGATCCAGCCGCCCACGGCATGCACCACGACTGACCCGGCAAAGTCGTGGAACGCGGCCCCGAAGGCGAGTTTCAGCGCCGCCTGGATGCCGAAGCGCTGGTTCCAGGCAATGCCTTCGAACAGGGGATACACGAAGCCGACCAGCAAGGCGGTGGCGATCAGCTGGGGATGGAACCTGGCGCGCTCGGCAATGCCGCCCGAGACAATCGCCGGAATGGCGGCGGCGAAGGTGAGCAA
Organism: Massilia genomosp. 1; assembly: GCF_011682185.1. Lineage (NCBI taxonomy): Bacteria > Pseudomonadati > Pseudomonadota > Betaproteobacteria > Burkholderiales > Oxalobacteraceae > Massilia > Massilia genomosp. 1. The sequence goes on along the minus strand of NZ_WHJF01000004.1, from coordinate 34,540 downwards.
GAAGAAGAATTTGACCAGCTCGTAGCCGTTGCGCTCGGCCAGCACGTCGGCGCTGGCGAAAAAATTGACGCCGTAGGAAATGCCGTAGCCGATGAAAAAATAGGCGATCGTCGAGACGGCAAAGTCGGCCAGGATCTTGACCAGGGCGTTGACCTGGTTCTTCTTTCTCACCGTGCCCAGTTCCAGAAAAGCGAAGCCGGCGTGCATCGCCAGGATCATGATGGCGCCGAGCAAGATAAACAGTGCGTCGGCGGCGTGGCTGCTTGCGTTCATTGGACGATTCCCGATAAAGGTGCATGGAAGTAGTGATGTACGTGATGTAAGCAATAATCGTTCCATTTTGGTGCGTCGATCCAAGTGCCTGATTTTGAGGGGGAAAGGATGATACGGGCGCGGCTGGCGGCGAGCGCTGCACCACGGCGGCGCATCCGTTTTGGTGCAGCTCAGCCGCGCGTATCGTGGCGGCGCAGCAGGCGGTCGAACTGGACGGCCGTGAGCGGCCGCGAAAACAGGTAGCCCTGGCCGAAATCGCAACCGGCGCCGGTCAGCAGGTCGCGCTGTTCCTGCGTTTCGACGCCCTCGGCGATGACTTTGATGCCGAGCTTGTGGCCCATGACGACGATCGCTTCGCACAAGGCCAGGTCGTCCGAGCCGGCCACCATCTTGAGCACGAAGGATTGGTCGATCTTCAGATAGTCGATGTGGAATTTTTTCAGGTAGGACAAGGAAGAATAGCCGGTGCCGAAGTCGTCGAGCGACATCTGGATGCCGCTTTCGCGAAACGACAGCAATTGTTCGTGGATGCTGTGGGTCGATTCCATGAGCATGCCTTCGGTAATTTCGACCACGATTTCGGTGCCGGCGTAGCGCCCCAGCACCGGATGGCTGCGCAGATGCGGCGCATGCAAGGGTTGCCCGTTGCCGCATGACTGGCGGCGGAACTGGGCTGGCGACATGTTGACGCTGATCTGGAATTCCGGATCGATGTTGCCGCGCCAGCGCATGGCCTGGTGGAACGCTTGCTGGAACACCCACTCGCCGATGCCGACGATGAGGCCCGATTCCTCGGCCAGCGGAATGAATTCGGCCGGGCTGACCGCGCCGCGCTGGGGATGCTCCCAGCGCAGCAGCGCTTCGGCTTTGCGGATGCGCCCGCTGGAAAGGTCGACGATGGGCTGGTACAGCACCCGCAACTGGCCCTGCGCGAGCGCGGCGCGCAGGTCGTTCAGGGTGCGCATCTTGTTCTGCGCGGCACGCTGCATGGCGGGCATGAAGTAGCTGAACTGGTTGCGCCCGCGATTCTTGGCCGCGTACATGGCCTGGTCGGCGTTCTTGAGCAAGGTGTCGACGTCGGTGGCGTCGTGCGGGAACAGGGTGATGCCGATCGAGCCGGACAGGTACAGCGTTTCGGCCCCGATGACGAAGGGTTTGGCGAGCGCGGCCAGCATGGCGTGGGCGACCCGCTCGACGCTGTCGAGGTCGTCGAGCTCGCCGAGGATGACGGTGAATTCGTCGCCGCCCAAGCGCGCCACGGTGTCGGCCTGGCGGAGGCAGGATGACAGGCGCGCCGCCACCTCGCGCAGCAGCTTGTCGCCGGTATCGTGGCCGAGGGTGTCGTTGACTTCCTTGAAGTGGTCGATGTCGATGAACATCAGCGCCAGCGGCAGCTTGGAGCGGTGCGACTTGCGCAGTTCGTGCGTGAGCCGGTCGTGGAACATGCTGCGGTTGGGCAAGCCGGTGAGGAAGTCGAAGTTGGCCTGGCGCCAGATGGTGTCTTCCGCCAGTTTCTGGTCGGTGATGCCGGAAAACATATTCACGCGGAACTTCACCTGGCCGCGTTCGTCGTAGATGGTGTCGATGCGCAGCCATTCGGCGCATTCGTCGCCGTTCTTGTGACGCGTCCACACCCGGCCCTGCGCGTGGCCCGATTTTTCCAGGCGCTGCAGCAATTCGCCGTTGTGCTCCCGGCCCGGCACGCCGGCCAGCAGCATGCGGGCCGGCTGGCCAATCAGCTCCGGCTCGGCGTAGCCGGAGAGGCGGATAAACGCGGGATTGACGGCGACGATGCGCTCGTCCGGCGCGGTGATCATGATCGCTTCGCCGATGGCCTCGTACACCATGGCCGACAGGTTCAGCGCGCGCTCGGTCTTTTTCCATTCGCTGATGTCGGTCGAAATGCCGATCACGCCGATCAGGCGGCCCTGGTCGTCGCGGATCGGCGAGTCGGTCACGTGCATGGGAAAGGTGGTGCCGTCGCGGTTACGCACCAGAAATTCGCCCGACCAGCTGCCGCCGGCCTGTAATCGCACCATGATCTGGGCGGCGCGTTCGGCGGACGTCTCGGCCGGCACCAGGTCGACGATGTTGCGGCCCATTGCCTCGGCGGCCGCCCAGCCGTAGAGCTTTTCGGCGAACGGGTTCCAGTACAGGATAGTGCCGGGCACGTCTGTGGCGATGACGGCTTGCTCGACCGAGGCCAGCAGGCTGGCCTGGAACTGGATCTGGCGTTCGCAGCGTTTGAGCGTGGTGATGTTGTCATGCACCAGCACCACGGCCGGCGCCCCCTCATGGTCGAGCGCGCTGATCTTGAGGCAAAACCAGCGCGGCTCGTGCGGGGCGTCGCAGGGATAGTCGAAGGTGGCGCTGCGGCAGCGGCCGGCCAGGATGTCGCGCACCAGGGAGGCGACCCGGGCGGCGTCGCCACAGCCGGACAAGGCGGCGCGGTCGCACACATCGAGGTAGTTGATGCCTTCGCACACGCGCAGCGGATCGCCGCCGTTGGCGAGCGCGAAGTCGCGCCAGGCCTTGTTGGCCGATACGATCATGCCGCGCTGGTCGATCACGACAATGTGCTCCAGCAAGGCGTCGATCGTGATGGCGGAGAGGGAGTGGGATAGGGCCGCTAGCATCGTTGCATGGTGTTCCTGCGGGGAGAGGAGGAGCTCGCCCGAGCCCACCAAACATATAAGACACGCATGCTGCAAGAAAGTGCCTGTGTTGAGCCAAATTATTTCGCCAACGACGTATTGAGCCCTTGGGCGCGGCGCTGGTGATGAATTAATTGATTGAGAGAACGTACTGAGCGCAGCCTGTGTATAGTGCCCGCTGGACAATTCCATCAACCCCCATCCAGCGCCTGGATGTCGCCCGCGTTTCCCGATGAAGCAGTTTCGATTGTCCGGCGCCGGCGGCGCCCGTCACGCAAGACTACGGTGGCTGGCGCTGCTGGCCCTGTGTACGCTGCATGTCGCGCAGGCGCAAGGCGCGCTGGCGCTGGCGCCGGCCGCCGGGACGCCGGCCGCCATCACGCAGGCTGCCCGCAGCGCGGCGCCGCCCAAGCCGCCGCCGGAGGCCGAACTTGCCGTGCCTTCGGTCACGGTCGAAGGCGAGCGCCCGGGCAACCGCATCGACCGCCAGGTCTATGACATCAAGGCGGACGTGAGCACGAGCAACGGCTCGGCGGCGGATGCGCTGGGCAATGTGCCATCGGTGGCGGTCGATCCGGACGGCAGCGTCAGCCTGCGCGGCAACAACACTGTGCAGATCCTGATCGATGGCAAGCCGTCGGCCATGTTGCAGGGCGAGAACCGTGGTGCGGCGCTGGCCGCGACGATCGCGTACAGCAAGCGCAGCAACGACCAGCACGGGCGCGACCACGATGCGAACCACAGCGCGACGGGCGAACTGGACAGCGATGTCACGCGCACGAGCGAGCGCAGCGGCAGTAGCGAGAGCAATAGCTGGGGTGTGCGCGGCGAGCACAAGGGCGATGCCGACGGCGAACTGTTCAAGATGGACCTGCGCGTATCGTCGAGCAGCAACCGCAACGACAGCGCCTACGCGCATCGTTATGCCTACGACCGCGAGGGCAGGCAGCGCGCGTTCAGCCGCCAGGGCAGCGGCACCCGCAACCGGGTGACCGATTTCACCGGCGACTACGAGCGCCCGGTGGATGCGGCCATGCTCAAGCTCGGCTACAAACTGGCGCGCAACGCCGGCAGCGTCGACGCGCGCTACGTCAACATCGATGCGCTCACCATGGACGAGACCGATAACGCGGCGCGCAGCAAGCGCTTCGAGCTCGACGAAACCACGGCCGCGCTGTACGGCTCGTGGCAATGGCGGGTGGACGAACGCTGGGGCGTGCTGGGCGGCTTGCGGGCCGAATATACCCAGCGCGATATCCGCCAATTGACGGCGCGCACGGCAGCACGCAACGATTACCTGAGCACGATCCCGAGCTTCTTTATCAGTTACAAGGCATCCGACCAGAGCACCGTGCGGCTGTCTTATGCGCATCGCATCGTGTGTCCGGCGGCGGGCGACCTCAATCCCTGGTGTACCGGGATGAACTCAATGTCTCGTCGGGCAATCCGGGATTGCTGCCGTCGGAGACCGATTCGATCGAGCTCGGCCTCGATGCCACTGTGGGGCCGGTGGCGACCAACCTGCGCGCGTTTTTGCGCAAGGAACACGACCTGATTTCCGAGCGGCGCTATTTTATTGGCGAAAACGTGCTCCTGACCACGCGCGACAACGGCGGCAGCCGCCAGTCGGGCGGGCTGGAGTTCAGCCTGAGCGGAAAGGTCGGCAAGATCTTGTCGCTGAGCACCTGCGGGAATGGGGGATATAGCGAGCAGGCATACCTGAACAGCGGCGGTGCGGCAGTGAGGCGCTCGGCCACCTCGCTCAACGTGCGCGGGCGCATCAATTATCAGGTGAGTGCGGCGGATCAGTTGCAGGTAGTGCTCAACAGGCAGGGCAAGACCTTGATCGGGCAAGGCGTTCGGGAGCCGAATGCGACGCTCAATCTCAGCTACCGGCACAGCCTGACGGCGCGCTTGAATGTGGTGCTGAACGTGACGGATGTGTTCGATTCGAACAAGGCACAGACGCGGATCGACAGCGACATCCTGCGCGAAAGCAACCTGCGGCGCTACGATGGGCGGCTGATCTACGTGGGATTGTCGTACCGGCTGGGCGGGGTGACGCCGGGCGGGCGCCGTCCCGGCGCCTGAACACCTCCGGTGTCACCTCCGGTGTCAGGTCTGACAATCGGACACGGCCTCTGTCACCTCCGGTGTCAGGTCTGACAATCGGACACGGCCTCGGCATTTCCAGGCAGTTGTGTCACCTCCGGTGTCAGGTCTGACAATCGGACACGGCCTCGGCATTTCCAGGCAGTTGTGTCACCTCCGGTGTCAGGTCTGACAATCGGACACGGCCTCGGCATTTCCAGGCAGTTGGGCGCTCCTTGGATTGTCCAGCTCGTGTCCGATTGTCAGACCTGACACCGGGGTGGGGTTATTTGGGGGCGCTCAGGCAGGTTTTCATGAACGCCTTGCGCTCGTCGCCCTTTTTACCCGCCGCCTCGGCATTGCAGGTCTTCATTTTGTTCTGCTGCGGCGTGGCGGCCGGGGCCGCCGGCTTGGCGCTCAGGCAGTCCTTCATGAAGGCTTTGCGCTCGTCGCCCTTTTTGCCACTGGCGTCGGCGTTGCAGCTCACCATCTTGTTCTGCTGCGCCGACTTGGCCGCCGGCGCCGCTGTCTCGGGCGCAGCGAAGGCGGCACTGGTGAAGGCCAGCAGGGCGCAGCTCATCAACATCTTGTTCATCATGATCGTCCTCAGGTTGTTGGATTGTTCCGACTTGCAACAAGGTAAATATACGACAGATGCCATGCTCGCCGCGACTTTTTCTTGCGCCAGGCGCTTTTTGGGGTGCTTCCAACTGTCCATGATTTGAAGCGGTATAATTGATTTTTCACGGTTCACAAGCGGTTCAACATGAAGGATGGCGCCATGAATGAACTTTCTTCCGATCACGATACGGTGCGCTCCGATGACACCGGCGCTTACCGCAGCGGGGTGGCCGCGCGCCTCGCCGGCTTGCCCGTCGAAACCTTGCGGGTGTGGGAGCGACGTTATGGCGTGTCGACGCCGCAACGTTCGGCGCGTGGGCAACGTTTGTATTCGAGCGCCCAGGTGCGCAGGCTGAGCCTGATCAAGCAGTTGGTCGACCAGGGCCATCCGATCGGCGCCATGGCCCATTTGCCGCTGGAACAGCTCCAGCACCTGGCCGAGCCTTTGGAAACCGATGCCGGGGCCAGCGGCCCGATCCGGGTCGCGGTGGTGGGTGCGGGACTGGCGCGCCAGTTGAGCGCCGGCGGGCGCGCGCTGCTCACGCTCGATGTGCGCCATTCTTGCGCACGGCTGGACGAGGCGCCTGCCGCCCTGCGCGGCGTGGGCGCCGACGTGCTGCTGATCGAATTGTCGGAACTGGACGATGCGGCCCTGCCGCTGGTGGCGGCGGCGCGCCTGGCGTGCGGCACGCCGGCGGTGGTGGTGCTGTACCGCTTTTGCGCCAGCGCCACGATCCGCCACCTGCGCGCGCTCGGTTGCCTGGTGGCGCGCGCGCCGTCCGACATGGCCGAGGTAGCATTGCTGTGCCAGGTGGCCTTGCCGTCCCGGCGCGCGCAGCTTGCCGCGCCGCCCCGCGCGCCGCTGGCGCAGCGCGCCGACACTGTGGCGCCGCGCCGGCTGGATGACCAGGCCCTGGCGGACCTGGCGGCGGCCAGCAACAGCGTGATATGCGAATGTCCGCGTCACCTGGCCGATATTTTGCTGATGATCGGCAGTTTTGAGCGTTACAGTATGCAGTGCGGAGCGCGCAATCCGGGCGACGCGGCCTTGCACCAGGAGTTGGGGCAGGCCGCGGCGCAAGCGCGCACCTTGCTGGAACATGCATTGGAACGGCTGGCGCGGGCCGAAGGCTTGCCGCTGCCGGATGGGCTGGCGTGAGCCGGGCCGCCATTTTTATCTTTTTAAACAGGAATTGAGCATGTCGAACGGACTGACTACCGAATACCAACCGAGCACCGTGACGGTGTCGGAGCGCATCCGCGAGCGCCTGGTCGCCAGCAAGACGCGCTTCCACGCCAACGACAATATCGCGCGTTTCATCGAGCCGGGCGAACTCGACGAGCTGCTCGACGAGGTCAGCGCCAAGCTGCAGGGCGTGCTCGAGAGCCTGGTGATCGATACCGTCAGCGACCACAACACCCAGGACACCGGGCGCCGCGTGGCCAAGATGTTCATTAACGAAGTGTTCGGCGGCCGGTATGTGCCGATGCCGCCGGTCACCGAGTTTCCCAACGCATCGCATCTGAACGAGCTGATGATTATTGGCCCGATCACGGTGCGCAGCGCCTGTTCGCACCACCTGTGCCCGGTGATCGGCAAGGTCTGGATCGGGGTGATGCCGAACGAGCATTCGGCGCTGATCGGCTTGTCGAAGTACGCGCGCATCGCCAACTGGATCATGAGCCGTCCGCAGATCCAGGAAGAAGCCGTGGTGCAACTGGCAGACTTGTTGCAGGAAAAAATGCAACCGGACGGGCTGGCGGTTGTGATGGAAGCGGACCATTTTTGCATGCAATGGCGCGGCGTAAAGGATATGGATGCGAAAATGATCAACAGCGTCATGCACGGTTCGTTCTTGAAAGATCCGGCGCTGCGGCGCGAGTTTTTGTCCCTGATTAAACGCTGATCTTCGGAGAATCACACCATGCTCGTTCGTCTCCTGTACGCCAGCCGCGCCATTGCTTCGCCGCAGCCCGATACGATCCACGACATCATGTGCCAGTCGCACGCGCACAATCCCGCCCAGGGCATCACGGGCATCCTGTGCCACAGCGAGCACGTCTACATGCAGGTGCTTGAAGGCGGGCGCGAGGCGGTCAACGGGCTGTACGCGAAAATCGTGCGCGATCCGCGCCATACCGATGTGGTGCTGCTGCACTATGAAGAAATCAACGAGCGGCGCTACGCCGGCTGGACCATGGGCAAGGCCAACCTGGCGCGCATCAATCCGTCGACCCTGCTGCGTTTTTCGGACTTGCCGGGATTGAACCCGCATGCCATGTCGGGCAAGAATTCGCTGGCGCTGATCGACGAACTGATGGCCAGCGCGTCGGTGGTCGGCCACCCGTAAGGCAAGGCCGGCCAGCCGCGCCGCGATTGCGGTCCCGGTCATCGTGACCGAAGGCGATGGACCAGCCTCGTCACCCCCGGCATGTCGGCCAGCAGCGTGATGCCGTTGGCGTCTTCGATCACGTCCACCGGCGGTATCAGGATGCCGGTGCGGGCCGCGATGGCGCCGCCCGCCGCCGTGCCGCCCTGGTCGCTGGCGGAACCGGCGGAACCGGCAGACTGGCCGCCGCCATTGCCCGCACTGCCGGCAATGGCGGCATCTGAGGGATCACCCATCGGCCCCGGATTGCCCGCCTGGCCGGCCGTACCCGCCGCGCTTGCCGCGCCGCTGTGTTCTTCGCTGTGTTCATTCTCGTTGCTCGTCATGGTGCGTTGTCCTGTTCAGTGAACTGAAATACGGCGCGGCTGCGTTGCCTCGCGGCGCGCCACGCTGACGTGCAGCACGCCATCGCGATACTGTGCCGACACCGACACCGATTCGGGGTCGATGTCGTCCGGCAGGCTGAGCACCCGCTTGAAGCGGACGGCGAAGCGCTCGTTGATCTGGACCGTGGCTTGCTGCTGCGCGCTCGACAGATCGTCGGCACGCTCGCCGGCGATGCTCAGCACCCCGTGTTCGAGCTGGACCTCGATCGATGCCGGGTCGAGCCCGGGCACGAACGCGTACATCTCGACGCTGTGCGGCGTACTGCCGACATTGAACGCCGGAAAGCCGCCACGGCCCAGCCCGCGAATGCTGGGACCGAGGTCGAAGGATTGCTCGATTTCGCGCTGGAGGCGGTCCAATTCGGCGAACACATCGCCTGGAAACATGGATCGATACATCATCATGGTGTTCTCCCGTTTAGCTGCTTGGCTGATGGAAGTTTGACCGGGTGCGGCGGGAGTAGTTCACCAGCGCCGCCTGGCGCGGCCGTCCGGCGCACGGTGTTTGAGATAGATCAAAGGTGCGCGCAGGGCGCGGGCCGCAGAACCGGCAGCAGTGCGAGGCCAGCCTTATGCGGCCTGGAGTTCGTGGTACAGCGCCAGCATTTCCAGGCTCAGCTTGTGACGCGGGTCGAGGTGGATCATGGGCAGGTTGCGGTCGTGCGATTCGCGGATGCGGATCGAACTCGACAGCTTGTTGACGAGCACCGGCAAGCCTTCCGCGCTCAGTTCGTTCACCAGGCGCTGCGGCAGCAGGGCGCGCGCCTGGAACTGGTTCACGACGATGCCTTCGATCGCGAGCGCGGGATGGTGGTCGGCCTTGATCTCGGCCACGTTGGCCACCAGGGTGTAGAGCGCCTGGCGCGAAAAATCGTCGCAATCGAAGGGGATCAGGCAGCGGTCGGCGGCAATCAGGGCCGACTGGGTGAAAAAGTTGTAGGCGGGCGGGGTGTCGACAAAGATGTCGTCGAAGTCCTTGGCCAGTTCGTTCAGGGTATCGCGCAGCTTGTAGATTTTGTGGCGCGATTCGAGCTTGGCCTGCAAGTCGCCCAGTTCCGGGTGCGAGACCATGATCGACAAATTGGGGAACGGGGTGGGATGGACGAAGTCGGCGGCCGGTTTGGGGAAGACGATGAAGTTGAGCATTTGCTCGAAGTAGGCGCCCATGGTCGGGGCCACCTCGTTCATGGCCGCGCCGAGCAGGTAGCGGCTGGCGTTGCACTGCGGATCGAGGTCGATCAGCAGGGTTTTCTTGCCCTCATGGGCCGCAATGGCTGCCAGGTTGACCGCAATCGTCGACTTGCCGACGCCACCCTTCTGGTTGAAAATCACACGTTTCATCTGCCGGCCCCGGAAAGTGATTTATTTTTCAATACTAGCATGCTGCGATGCGGCAAAGGGCCTTGGCGACGGCGCGTGTGCGCGCGGCGCGGCTGGCGCGGGGGATCAGTCTTCCAGCAGGCTGCGCAGCATCCAGGCGTATTTTTCGTGCGTCTGCATGCGCTGGGTCAGCAGGTCGCAGGTGGGCTGGTCGTTGGCTTTTTCGGCCACGCTGAACAGGGCGCGCGCGGTCCGCACCACGGTGGCCTGGCCTTCCATCAGGTCGCGGATCATGTCCTTGGCATTCGGCGTGCCGCTGCTCGGGGTGATCGAGGTCAGCGCGGCGAATTGCTGATAGGATCCCGGCGCCAGCTCACCGAGCGCGCGGATGCGCTCGGCGATCAGGTCGACCGCCAGCCACTGCTCGTTGTACAAGGTCATGAACATGGTGTGCAGGGTCTGGAACATCGGACCGGTCACGTTCCAGTGGTACTGATGGGTTTTCAGGTACAGGGTATAGCTGTCGGCGAGCAGGCGCGACAGGCCTTCGACGACTTGCTTGCGGTCCTCATCGGCAATGCCGAGGTCGACCATGGGGGCTTGGGTTTTGCTGTTCATAAGTGCATGCTCCTGGATGAAGTAATAAATGGAAAACGGTGAGGAATATAAGCGATTTCAGGCTGGCGCGTGCGCCCCGGCGTGGATCTGGCCGACGATCTCGTAGGAGTGCAGGCGCGCCTGGTGATCGAACACTTGCGAGGTGATCATCAACTCGTCGGCGCCGGTGCGTTCGATGAACTGCTGCAACTGGCGCTCGACCGTGTGCGGCGCACCGATGGCCGAGCACGACAGCACCTGGTCGAGCATGGCGCGTTCTTGCGGGCCGAGGGCGTCGAGGTAGCCGGACACGGGCGCTTGCAAGCGTCCCGGACGGCCGCTGCGCAGGTTGACGAACGCTTGCTGCATTGAGGTCGCCAGCAGTGCGGCTTGCTCGTCGGTATCGGCGGCGAAGACGTTAAAGCCGAGCATGACGTAGGGCTTGTCGAGCTGGGCCGACGGGCGGAACTGGGCGCGGTACAAGTCCACGGCCTGCATCATCTGGGCCGGCGCGAAGTGCGAAGCGAAGGCATACGGCAGGCCGAGGTGGGCGGCCAGCTGGGCGCCGAACAGGCTCGAACCGAGGATCCAGACCGGCACCTTCAGGCCCGCGCCGGGCACGGCCATGACCGGGCGGCGCGAGTTTTCGGCAAAATAGTCCATCAGCTCGACCACGTCTTGCGGGAATTCGTCGGCGTCGGACTGCAGGTTGCGGCGCATGGCGCGCGCGGTGGCCTGGTCCGAGCCGGGAGCGCGCCCCAGGCCGAGGTCGATGCGGCCGGGATACAGCGACTCGAGCGTGCCGAATTGTTCGGCGATGACCAGCGGAGAATGATTCGGCAGCATCACGCCGCCGGCGCCGACCCGGATGGTGGAGGTGCCGCCGGCCACGTAGCCGAGCAGCACGGCGGTGGCGGCGCTGGCGATGCCGGGCATGCCGTGGTGTTCGGCCAGCCAGTAGCGGTTAAAGCCCCAGCGTTCGGCATGCTGCGCCAGGTCGAGCGTGTTCTGGAACGACACGCGCGCGCTGCTGCCTTGGGTGATCGGGGACAGGTCGAGTACGGAAAAGGGGATCATTGTCGGTGCCTTGGGTCGGTAAGGGGGCGGCGCGGCCTCTGATAGTGCAGCGCGGTCTTACCCACATGGGGACGGGCGCGCCGTTTAAAAGGCGTTCCATCCACATGACGTTTGGCAACTCACAGCGCCATCGAGCCTAAGCTGCTGGGCATCATCGAGGCGGCCGCCAGGAATCCGGACAAGGCGGCCGGATCGGATGCGCAAAAGATCGGCGACTTCTATGCCAGCGACATGGACGAAGCGAAAATCGAACAGCTCGGCATGCGGCCGCTGCAAGCGACACTGGGGCGGATTGCCGCCGTGCGCGACAAGCGCAAGCTGCCGGCCCTGTTCGCGGCGCTGCGGCTGGCGGACGTCAAGCTTGCGTACCCATTGAGCATTCATCAGGACGCCAAGGATGCGACCCGCTACGTCGCCGACATCGCCCAAAGCGGCCTGGGCCTGCCCGACCGCGACTACGACCTCAAGCCCGATGACGCCAAGCTGTCCGGCACGCTGGTCCAGTACGGCCTGCACATCGAGCGCATCCTGACCCTGGCCGGTGTGGCCGACGCCGCGGCCAACGCCAGCGCGATCGTGGCGCTGGAAACAGCGATCGCGCGCATCCAGTGTGGAGCGCGGTGCAGAACCGCGATCCCGGCAAAATCTACAACACAGGAAAGATTTCGTCATAGAAAATGGACAGTCAAACATTGACTGGCGCCGGCCTGCGGAAAGTGCGTCGGCCCGCCTGAAAAGCAACAGGCCGGATCGTTATCTCATCGATATCTGCAAATAATGTGTAATAGCAAGGTCATGCGGGTGTCACTCTGCCGTAACATTAGGGCAATATTATCTTTCTTGCCTGCAAAAACAGGCCACGACCCTGATGATTTTTCAAGAAAGACAGCCATGCAGTATTGCCCGCCAACACCCCGCGGCACGCCCCTTGCCGCGCGCCTCCTGTTTGCCGCGCTGATGGGCGCCAGCCTGGCCGCCTGCGGCAACGACGACCCGGCGCCGACCACGCCGGTCGCGCAAACGCCGGCGCCCGCGCCCGGCGCGGCCGATCCGGCGCGCGCCTGCAGCGCCAAGTCAGCCAGCATGCGTTGTGCCCCGTGAGCGCCGCTTCCTTCGCGCCACCCAATAGAAGCGACAAAAAATGACGATGACACCCACCAGCAGACGCGCGTTCTTGCGCCAGGCCGCCAAGGTCGGCGCTAGCGCCGCCGCGCTTTCCATGTTTCCGCCCGCGATCAGCCGGGCACTTGCGGTCGCGGCCAACAACCGTACCGGCACCATCCGGGATGTCGAGCATATCGTGATCCTGATGCAGGAAAACCGTTCCTTCGACCATTACTTCGGCACCCTGAAAGGAGTGCGCGGGTTCGGCGACCGCTTCCCGATCCCGCTGCCGGCCTCGAACGCGATCGGCAAGCACCGGGTCTGGTACCAGCTCAACGACAGCGTGCCGGCGGCGCCGCGCGTGATCGCGCCCTTCCATCTGAATACCCAGCAAAGCTTCAATGCCATGCGGGTGTCGGGCACGCCGCACAGCTGGCCGAACGCGCAGTACGCGTGGAACCACGGCATCATGGATACCTGGCCGACCCACAAGCAAAACCATTCGATGGGCTACTACAAGGAAGCCGATATTCCTTTCCAGTTCGCGCTGGCCAACGCGTTTACCATGTGCGACGCCTACCATTGCTCGTTCCAGGGCGGCACCAACCCGAACCGGGTGTACGCCTGGACCGGCGCCAACGATCCGCTCAAGCAGGGCAACGGCCCGGTGATCGGCAACAGCTACGACAGCGTCGAGCACGACCCGACCGGCGGCTACGCCTGGCTCACCTATCCGGAACGCTTGCAGGCGGCCGGCATCGGCTGGCAGGTGTACCAGAACATGGCCGACAACTTTACCGACAATCCGCTGGCGGGCTTCCGGCGCTTCCGCGATGCCTTCGTCAACCTGCCCGGGTCCGATCCGCAGTTGCGCGAACGGGGCATGAGTACGCGCGACCTCGACCAGCTCAAGCTCGACGTGCAAGGTAACAGGCTGCCGCAGGTGTCGTTCATCGTCGCCACGGCCGAAGGGTCGGAGCATCCCGGCCCGTCCAGCCCGGCGCAGGGCGCCGAGTACACCGCGGCCGTGCTGGACGCGCTGACCTCGAACGCCGACGTCTGGAGCAAGACCGTGCTGTTCCTGATGTTCGACGAAAACGATGGCTTTTTCGACCATGTGCCGCCGCCTGCCGCGCCATCGTATGTGCAATGGAACAGCGACCCGAAGCAAGCGCTGCTGGCCGGCGCCTCGACCGTCAGCACCGTCGGCGAATATCATGAGATCGCTTCCACCGAAACGAGCGAAGCGGCGGCCCTCATGCACCGCCCGTACGGGCTCGGTCCGCGCGTGCCGATGTATGTGATTTCGCCGTGGAGCAAGGGCGGCTGGGTCAATTCGCAAGTGTTCGACCACACCTCGGTGATCCGCTTCATCGAAACCCGTTTCGGGGTGATGGAACCGACCATCACGCCGTGGCGCCGCGCCGTGTGCGGCGACCTGATGAGCGCCTTCAACTTCAAGGACCCGGACGGCGCGGCGTTTGCGACCGCCTTGCCGGACACCAAGGCGCTGGCCGCGCGCGCCCGCGCGCTGGGCGACACCAAGACCCCGGACCTGCCGCCCTTGCCCGAACTGCCGACCCAGGTGGCCGGCACGCGGCCCTCGCGCGCCTTGCCGTACGAGCTGCACGTGAGCGCGCGTACACACCCTGACAAGGTCGAGGTCGAACTGCTGTTCTCGAACACGGGCGCGGCCGCGGCGGTGTTCCATGTGTACGACCAGAACCAGCTGAACAAGCCGCCACGGCGCTACACGGTGGAAGCGGGCAAGGACTTGAACGGGGTCTGGGCGCTGGGCGAGCAGATGGGCAAGTACGACCTGTGGGTGCTGGGGCCGAACGGTTTTCACCGTCACTTCAGCGGCACGGCGGCGCGCCTGGGGCCGCAGCCGGAAATCCAGGTGTGCTACGACATCGTCAACGGCGCCGTCTCGGCCAAGTTGCGCAACGACGGCGCGCTGGCGGCCACCTTTGTGCTCAAGGCCAACGCTTACTTCGATGCGCCGGCGTGGACTGTGACGGTGGCGGCCGGCGCGATATCGGAGCAAGCCTGGCCGCTGTGCGATTGCGGCAACTGGTACGACTTCAGCGTGCGCGTGACTGAACTGCCCGGCTACGTGCGGCGCTTCGCCGGCCGCGTGGAAACGGGCAAGGATGCGATCAGCGATCCGGCCATGGGCGGGCTGGCGCTGGCGGGGGATTAATCCGCGCCGGCTCGCTTGCTTGCCCACGCAAGCAGGGACGCCTCTGCAATGGCGCGGCCGTGAGCGGTCGCGCGCCCGCGCCTGTGCTGACGGCGTCCGCTACGGCGTCCGCTACGGCGTCCGCTACGGCGCCGCCGAAAACGAACTATGCGAAGGAAACTTCTTCTTCATCCACTCATCGTTCAGTTGCAGGGCGGTGACGATATCGGCCGGCAGCGAATCGAGAATCTCGGGATCGTCGCTCGGGGTATCGGCCAGCAGGCTGGCCAGGTGGATGATGGCGCCGAGTTTGCTGAACGGATGCGCCGCCATCGGGTCCGATGAGCATTCCAGCGCGCGCACGATCGGCACCGGAAAGTTCCAGCGCCGGCCCAGCTCGGCAGTAATTTCCCCTTCGCAAAACCCCAGCAAGCGCTGCTCGCGCTCCCAGCGTCCGCCCGGCAAGTGCGGCTGCTGTTCGATTTCGGCGAACGCGGTCGGCTCGGCCTGGTAAATCAGCAGTTCGCCCAGGCGCACCATCATCCCGGCCAGCCACGCATCCTGGCCATCGTTGCCGAGGCCCGTCGAGAGCCACTTGGCGTAGCCGGCGCACGCCATGCTGCTTTTCCAGAATTCATCGCTGTCGAGCCCTGGCAGGTCGGGAAACGATTCGGCGAAGCAAGCCGCCAGCGCCAGGGTGCGCACGTGCGCCATGCCGGTCATGGCGATGGCGTCGTCGAGCGAATTGACGCCGCGCGAGACGCCGAAGCGGGCGCTGTTGGCCAGGCGCATCAGCTTGGCGGTGAGCGACGGATCGCGCGCGATGATGGCGCTGATCGCCTTGGCCGAGGCATCTTCATCGTCCAGCGTCTTGATGAGCGCGTGGGCCACTTCGGAAATCACCGGGAGTTTGACGTTCTGAAAAAATGCGGAGAGTACGGGCATGGGGCTTCCTTTTGAAGGTCAGTCGCGGCGTGAGGAAAGGGAGTGCGAACGGGACAGCGTGGACAGGACAAAGGTAGCGTCGCCGGGGTGTGCCGGGCGCGTCGGTTGATGAACGGCGGTGCGAAATCGGGCAGGCATGCTTCGGTGATCCCCAGCTTGCGTTGATGATCCAGTCTACTCTGAGTAATGCCCCATGCAAACAGAATCCGCAGCGTCCAGGACATGCCGGCGCGGCGCGCGCAGGGGCGGCGCGCCGTTTCCTCTACGGGCGACTGGCGCGCCATGCAGCGTGCGTAGAAAAAGCCGGTCCGCGCCAACCCTGCCAAGGTGTTGTTTTAGCGTGCGCAAGGACCGGGCGCGCTGGCGCGCCTGGGCCGATAATGTGTCGCTCGATACTTCTGGGAATTGACTATCGTCAATGCTATCCAGGCATCGCAGAGCAAGATTGAAGACTGGTCAGTCCCGTTCAATCACTCCGGAGGCAATCGCCATGACCCATTGGAACCCATCGTTCGCCCGCGCGCTCGCCGCCACGCTCGTGTCCATCGACCTGGCCGGCTGCGGCGGCGCGCAACAGACGCCGGACAGGACGCTGTCGCTGACCGTGTTGTCGAGCAAGCCGCATGAAGTGTCCGGCGGCGACGCCCGGATTGCCGTCAACGCGGCCCCGGATGCGCCCGGGAAGATGACCTTCCTGCTCAATGGCCAGCCGATCGATCCGCCGATGGTGGCCGCCGGCACGCGCATGGAAGGGGTGGTGACGGGCCTGGCCGACGGCGCCAATACGCTCGAGGTGCGCTACGCCGCTAATGGCGGCCGCGGTGCTTCGGCCTCGCTGGTGCTGACCAACCATCCGCTGAACGGTCCCATTTTCAGCGGCCCGCAGCAGCAGCCCTTCGTGTGCCGCACCCAGGAGTCGGGCCTGGGCCAGCCGCTGGTCGATAAGCAGGACGGGGTCGGCCATCCGGTGTTCGACACGGTTGGCGGGCGCCTGGTCGGCCACAGCAAGTCGTGCGCCATCAAGACCCAGATCCACTACTTCTATTTTAACGGCGAGGGCTTCAAGCCATTCGATGCCGCCACTGGCTACGCCACGCCCCCGGCCGACCTGAAAACCATCACGCTCCATGGCGCCAGCGTGCCGTATGTGGTACGGGTCGAAGCGGGCACCATCAACCGTTTTGTGTACACCATCGCCATGCTGGCGCCGGTGGCGCAGGGCCAGGATGCGGCGCCGGGCTTCGAGCGCGCCTCCTGGAACCGCAAGCTGGTCTACTGGCTGCGCGGCGGCGTCGGCCTGGGCCACCAGCAGGGCACGGCGATCTGGTTCAGCAATGGCCTGCGCGGCGCCGAGCGCCAGATCATTTCGCGCATCCTGGCGCAGGGCTATGCGGTGCTCAGTTCGTCCGGTAACGAAGCGGGCGTGCATTACAACATGCGCCTGGCCGAAGAAACCGCCATGATGAGCAAGGAGCGCTTCATCGAAGCGGTCGGCGTGCCCGCCTTCACCATCGGGATCGGCGGCTCGGGCGGGGCGGTGCAGCAGTATCTGTTTGCCCAAAACCGGCCGGGATTGCTGGACGCCGGGATTCCGGTGCAATCGTATCCGGACATGGTCACGCAAACCGTCCCGGTGGCCGACTGCCCGCTGCTGGAGCAGTATTTCAGCGACGAGGTGGCGCGCGACCCGGCCTCGACGTGGGCCAGCTGGAGCCGGCGCGCGCTGATCGAAGGCTCGAATGCCAGCGAGACGGTGGCCAATCCGGTCACCGGCAAACCCGGATCGACCGAATGCATCAACGGCTGGCAGGGCGCGGTGCCGACCGTGCTCAATCCCGTCTTCAAGGATCCGCGCTACGAGCTGGTGGCGCAAAATTACGGCTATCCGGCGGACGTCTTTGCCAAGGTCAAATGGACGCACTGGAACGACCTGGCCAATATCTATGGCGTAGACGGCGACGGCCATGCCCCCAGCCCGATCGATAACGTCGGCGTGCAGTACGGCCTTGGCGCGCTGGCCAAGGGGCAGATCGGCAAGGAGGAATTCTTGCGCATCAACGCCTGCGTCGGCAGCTGGAAGGAGCCCTCGCAGTTCGTCATGTGGGAGTCGGACAGCGATCCTTTCGACGCGCGCAACATGCGCCACAGCGCCAACTGCCGCGACCCGGGCGGCGTGCCGGCGCCACGGCGCGCGGGCGATCTGTCGGCCATGCGCGCGGCCTACACATCGGGCCATGTGTTCACCGGGCAGCGCCTGGGCATTCCCATGATCGACGTGCGTCCGTATCTGGAACCAGCGCTCAATATGCACAATGCGCGCCAGGCGTTTTCGGTGCGCGCGCGCCTGCTGGACGCCAACCGCGCGGCGGCGAAGAACCAGGTGATCTGGTTCGCGCACGAGAAAGCCGACCAGAGTGAGCGCGCCCTCGATGCGCTGGCGGTGCTGGACCGTTACCTGAGCGAAGGCGCAGCGCCGGCCGGCTTTACCGACCAGTGTTTCGATGCCGGCGGTGCGGTGATCGGTAGCGGACCGTCAAGCTGGGATGGGGTGTTGAACCAGCGGCCCAAGGGCGCCTGCAGCGCGGCCTTTCCGATTTTTTCCAGCCCGCGCATGGTGGCGGGCGAATCGATCAAGGGCGATATCTTCAAGTGCAAGCTCAAACCGGTGGCGGCGGCGCTGCGCGACGGCAGCTATCCGGACACGGCCCGCTTCAGCGCGGGTGAGCGCCAATGGCTGGAGCGGATCTTCCCGCAAGGTGTGTGCGACTATCGCGCCGGCGACCAGGGCCGGCCGGCGCGCTGGTGACAGCGGGCGGCCCCGCTTACCTGGCGCCGCTGTACTTGAAGGCCAGGATCGCGCCCGGATTTTCCAGCCTGGTGGCCGGCGCACCGTTCTCGCCGGTGCCGAGCGAGCCTTCGACATCGGTGGCCACGTAAATGGTGGCGCCATCGGCGCTGACCACCACATCGCGATACCGGTTCACCGAGCGAAACAGCGGCTCGGCGTCACCGAGCGGCACGTGCGCTGCCGGATCGAGCCGCACGCGGTAGATGGCGCCGCGTTTCAGGCTGCCGATCAGCAGCGAATTCTCCCATCCCGGCACGCCGGCCTTGCCGCCCTTGTAATAGGCGACCGAGGACGGGGCCACCGTGGGCCAGCAGATGTAATACAGGCTGTTTTCGGCGCACACCGGGTCCTTGAAACTGAAGCTGTGGTCGACCGTGTAGAAGGTTTTCAACGGTTCCACAAAATCCGGGTCGGACCACGCCGATTCCTTTTGCACCGGCACCGCCGGCGGCACGCTGGCGCCGTTCAAGGCCGGGTCTTTCACGCCCTCGCAGCCGCCTTCGGCCTTCGAATAATTGGCGTAGGCGTAGGCGGCGTTATCCTTGTAGCCGGCCACGTTCGGCCAGCCGTAATTGCGCCCGGCCAGGATCAGATTGAGTTCGTCGTCGGTATCCGGTCCCTGGTCGGTGGCGAACAGCTGGCCGGCGGGGCTGAACAGCATGCCCTGGGTATTGCGGATGCCCCAGGCGTAGACATGGCTTTTCACGCCGTGGATGAGCGGGTTATCAAGCGGGATGGAGCCGTCCTGGTTCAGGCGCAGGATCTTGCCGCGATAGGCGCGCCAGTCGGCGGCGCGCACCTCGGCGGCGCTCGGCAGCACCTGCGCCTGGTTCGGCACGCACAGATAGGTCATCTGGTTGGCGCCCTGGTCGCCGATCGCGTAGTACAGCTTCTGGTCGGGGCCGAACAGCAGGCGCGCCGACTGGTGGTCGTGCGAGGATGGCAAGCCTTTGATGAGATCCTTCGGCGCACCGAGTTGTTGGGTCTTCGCATCGTAGGTGTAGCGGCGGATCGCGGTACGGTTGGGAAAAGCGCCGCCGTCGCCGCTGGCGTACGAAAACGACACGTATACATAGTCGCGCCCGCGTTTCCTGAGCAGGTCCGGGTGCAGCGCCAGCCCGAGCAAGCCATCTTGCGCCTTCTCGGACGAGACCACCTCGTCGATGGTGGCGATCACGGTTTTCCGGCCGCTGGCCGGATCGACGCGCAGCACGCGCTTGCCGGTCTGCTCGGTCAGCCACAGCTGGCCATCCGGTCCCAGCACCATATTGTGGGGGTTGGCGAAGCCGCTCGCGAGCACGCTTTTGGTAAAGCCCGGCGGCAGCGGCGCCACCTTGGTCCCGGTCGGCGGCGGCGGTTCGGCCCATGCCGGTGCGCTGGCGGCCAGCAGGAGGATCAGGGTGTGCGCAAGGCCGGTACGGTGCATGTTCTCTCCAGGGGCCGCGGGCCCGGTTGCTGTCGGTATGGTCAAGCAAGCAATATACGCTACTTGCATAAGCACACGATTGGCCCAAAAAAAACGCCACCCGAAGGTGGCGTGATGGCGACAGCGGCGCTGTTTAGCGCGCCGCGATCCCGGCTTTGCCGCAGTGGGCCGCCAGGGCTGGCGCCATGCTCGCGAGCATGGTGTTGGTGGCATAGTTCAGGGCGGTGACGTGCTCCGACTGGGCGCCCCACATATTCGCCTTGCTGCCGGTGGCGCGGAATTTCTCCTGCGCCGCGCCTTGCGCCGTCACGTCCAGCGCCACCATCGCGTTGATGCGCATGTGGCCGAACAAGGTGTAGGCGCGGATCAGGCGCACATCGAGGTTGACCGCCTGCGGCACGGCGGTTTTGCTGTGCGAGACGGTGAAACCGTATTCTTTCAGCGCATCGAGGCTGGCGCTGACAAACGGTTCCGGGCTGTCGGTCGGCACCGGAAAGTCGGCGCCGATACCGTCCTTGGTCGGGCGCTGGTCGCTGATGCTGACGATATTGATGGCGCAGGCGCCCGCAACCGGCTTGGCGACAACATCGCTGCTGGCCGCTTCATAATTGAGCGCTACTTTGGTTTCGGCCGCGCCGGCGCTGACTGCCAGCAGGCACGACAACAGTGGAGCAAACAGGTGGATCGATGGTTTCTTCATGGTCGGTTCCGCTTCTTATTGGGCGATGGAATACAGGTGGCCGTTGAGCGCACGGAGGACGGCGCGGCCGTTGGCGGACGCCAGCACGGGTGCGTTCGGCTGGGCCACGCTGACACCGGGGATCATCGGAATGGTCCCTTTCGGCAGGTCGGCGGCGTCGGCCGGGCCGGCCATCAGGTCGAGTTTCATCATCAGCATGAGGTTGTCGATGGCGTCCTTGGACGCGCTGCGGTAGGCCGAGCCCTTGTTATCGCCCCAGGCCTTGAGCGAGTCGGCGCCGCCCGCGCCCAAGGGGCTGGACACGAAGACATAGGTATTGAAGAAGGACTTCTGTTCCACGTTCGGGCGCGACAGGGTGGCCACCGAGCGCACGCTCAGCTGCTTGAAGTCGGGCGAGAAGGTGTAGCTGGTCTGGATGACCATCAAGCCCTTGCCGGCGCCAACCGCATTGATGCGGTCGGTGATCTGCTGCATGGTCGACGGCATCGGCTGGCTTTCGGGAGCGCCGAACTTGAGCGGCGTGCCGCTGGCCAGGTTGGCGGCCAGCGCCTGCAGGTAGTGGGAGCGGAAATCGTAGTCGTCGACCGAGGCGTAGAACGGGGCCAGGACGCCGTGAATGGTGTTCTGGCGCGATTCGGCCACTTTCGAGTCGATGAATGCACCGATCAGGCCGCCACCGAGGGCGGCGCTGGCGCCGAACGCTTCGGCGCGCACGATGATTTCGTCCTGGGGCAGCAGGCTCGTCACAGGTACCTGGGTCAGTTCTTTCGCCGCCGGGTCGAGCGCGACCCGTGTCGGGGCGGTGGTGCAGGCACTAAAGCACAGCGCTACAGCGCCGGCGATCATCATCCTGGAGAGCATTTTCGTATTCCGTTCCGTGATTGATTGGTCCTGTGGACAGGACTTTCGTTGTAAATATATCCGGACGGAATTTTACGGGCAGGGCAATTCATTCTACAAATAGCTATTTATGTATTTTGAGAAAAGGTTGCGTTTATGCTCTTGTGGGAGTGTCCTTATTATGCATTGCAACAGACGCCCCGCCTGGCGGCCTACCTGGCCGGGTCCAGCGGCGCGACGGGCTCCGCCAGCACCTGGGTCCAGTACACCCGCGCTCTCTCGCCTGCATGGTTGATGGCGTAGGCGGCGCCCATGTCGCTCAATTGCGCATCCATCAGGTTGGCGCAGTGGCCCGGGCTGTCGAGCCATCCGGCGACCACCTGGTCGGGCGAATCCTGCCCCACCGCGATGTTTTCGCCGACCCGGCGCCACTGGTAGCCGGCCGCCAGCGCGCGTTCGCCGACCATGCGGCCATCTTTTCCGGCATGGCTGAAATAGCGCCTGGCGGCCATGTCGGCGCTGTGGCCCAGCGCCGCGGCGGCCAGTTCCTCGTTCCACACCAGCGGCGGCGCCGCCTCGAACGCTTGCGCGCCGCAGTTGCGGGCGCTGGCGCGGGCCCGGTTGGCCGCTTCCAGGATGCGCAGCCCGGCTTCGCGCGAAGGCGGCAGGCGCGAGGCGGCCGAGGGCGGGGCCGGCTCGGCCAGCACGATCAGCCAGCTGTCGCCGCTGCGGCGCGCGCCCACGTGCGCAAAGCGGGCATGCAACAGCGTCTTGCAGTAGCTGCGTTCGATGCTGGCCATGACCCGCACCGGATCGGACACGCCCGCCACGTAGATCGCGTCGGCCTGGGCCACCGGATAGCCGGCGCGCTCGATCGCCGGCGCCAGCAGGGTGCCGGACGCCACCTGGACGCTGGACAAGGCCGGATGCGCCAGCAAGGGCGCCACCGGTCCCAAGGTGGCGCCCTGGCAGAAGTGCGGGACGGCGCGGTAGGCGTTGATCAGGTCGATGAGCGTGGTGCGCTGCTGGGCGCCGGCCGGCAGCGTGGCCAGGGCCAGGCAGGCGAGCAGCCAGCGCGGCCTGGCGGTGTGTGGAGCGAAGAATGTCATGCGGGGATTCTAACAGCGGCCGCATTTTTGCTATGCTATCGACTTTCCACCGGCTGGCGCCCTTGCCCGGGCCGGCGAACCTCATTTACGGAGTAGTGCATATGGCCTCGTTGCAAGAGCAGTTTTTGAAAGCCGGCCTGGTCGACAAAAACAAGGCCAAACAGGCCAACCAGGAAAAGACCAAGCAGAAGAAGGTCGAGCGCCGCACCGGTACCCAGAGCGTCGACGAGGCCCGCCTGGCCGCGCTGGAAACCCAGCGCAAGAACGCCGAGCGGGCGCGCGAACTCAATGCCCAGCGCGACGCGGCCGCCAACGAAAAGGCGATCGTGGCGCAGATCGCCCAGATGGTGCAGAAGAACCGCCAGAGCAAGGGCAATGGCGATATCGCCTACAACTTCACCCACAATAACAAGATCGAGCGTTTTTACGTGTCGGCGGCGGTGCAGGCGCACCTGGTGGCCGGGCGGCTGGTGATCATCCGCCAGGGCGATTCGACCGAACTGGTGCCGCGCGTGATCGCCGACAAGATCGCCGAGCGCGATGCGTCGATCGTGGTGCGCGTGAACAAGGCCAGCACCGAGGTCGATGCGGACGATCCGTATGCGGCGTTCCAGATCCCCGACGACTTGATGTGGTAAGCCAGCCGGCCGCTCACAAGCCCGCGCGCTGCGCGAAGCGCGCGCGGTACTGCAGCGGATTGACGCCGAAATTGCGCAGGAAGACCCGGCGCAGCGTTTGTTCTTCGGCGTAGCCAATCTTTTTGCAGATGGCTTTCAAGGGCAGGGTGCTCGATTCGAGCGCCCGGCACGCCGCTTCCATGCGGATCGCCTCGACCGTCTTGGCCGGGGTGCGGCCCACAGTGGCGGCATACACGCGCACGAAGGTGCGCAGCGACATATTGGCCATCCCGGCCAGGCGCGCCACGCTCAGGTCTTCATCGATATGGGCGGCGATCCACGCATGCAAAGCCGCAAAATTGCCGTCATCGCGCGCCTGCGCCGCCAGCGGCACGCTGAACGGCGATTGTCCGCCGGCGCGCTTGATCGGTTGCGCGGCAAACCTCGCCCTTCAGGGTGGGGCCAAGAGCGCGGACGGCGCAGCCGTCCGGTTTGGTGCGTCTAGTGCGGCGTCTGCTGCTGTTCAATGTACTGCCGGATAACGGCGATAGGCGCACCGCCGCAGCTACCGGCAAAGTAGGAAGGCGACCATAGCGTGCCGCCCCAAAGCTTCTTGCGGATGCTCGGATAGTTCTTCTTCCGAATCATGCGGCTGGAAACGCCTTTCAGGATGTTGACCAGATTGCAAACGGAAACCTTGGGCGGGTAGTTCACCAGCAAGTGTACATGGGTGCATGCGTGTGATGTCGGTTGATCCGGACCCGTATTATCGCCGCTGCCACGGGTATTCGGTTTCCAGCACCACGAAGCGGGCGGCCGCCGCGCCGTAGCGGGTGGTGATGTCGCTCAGGGCCTTGTCCAGCACCTGGGCGGACGGCGTGGCGTCGAAGGCGGGCAGGGTCCAGTCCATCGGCCTGGCTTGTCCGCCAATCGGCTCGGGCATGAGCAGCAAGCCGTTGCGCGTTGTGACCTGCGCGCCGCCGCGCGCCAGCGCATGGACGCGGGCGCGCAGGGTGGCGCTGTAGGCGTCGGCGCTCAGGGCGAGCGCCAGTTCATCGACGCCGTCGGCGACCTCGATACCGATATCGTCGCTGGGACGCAAGAAATACGCGCTCACGGCGCTGACGCGGTCGCCGAAGGTGAGGCGGAAGGCGTCGCTGTCGTGGGTGGCGCTCCAGTCGGATACGCCGAGCCGGGCGGCCAGCGCCTGCGCGCGTTCGGCGCCGCCGATCGCTTCGACCAGCGCCAGCGACGTCGGTAGCGCCGCGCTGATGCCGGCGCTGGTCACCAGCTTGCCGTCGGCGACATAGCGCGTGTTTTTCAGCCAGGTCGTCTCGGGGAACTGCTCGATGCGCGCTGCGTGGGTGCTCCAGTGGCCGGTGGCGCGGTGGCCGCGCGTCAGGCCGGCGTGGGCCAGCACGATCGAGCCATTGCAGATGCCGATCATGGTCGCGCCCCTGGCCGCCTGCGCGCCGATCCACGCCAGCAAGGCCGGGTCATCGGCGTGTTTGACGGCGGGGACGATGACGTAATCGGCGCCGTCGGGATAGCGCTGGTCGAATTCGGCGACGCTGGCGCCGGGCTGGATTGTCAAGGGCAGCAGCAGCAGCGGGCCGGCCCGGGTGGCCACGCCGACCACCTCGGCCACGCCCGACTGGGCCAGCACGCCGTAGGGCAGCACGTAGTCGGACATCACCGTGCCGGCGTTGTCGCCCACCACCGCAATGACTGGCCTGGCGCGGCCGAAGCGCGGCGCGTAAGGGGCGATTTTTTCGGCGCTCCCGATTGTGGTGGTGGCGCCCGGCGCGGCGATGGCCGGGGCGTCCTGCGCGAACGAGGGGCCGCTGAAGGAGAGGGCGGCAAGGGCGATGAACGCCAGCGGCGGGAATGCAGTCATGAGTCGGACTCCGGTCAGTCATTAAGATGAGGTTCTGGCCCGGATTGGCTATCGCATCCGGGACCTGGGACGATCTTATGAGGCCGGCGGCTTGGCGTAAATGACAAAATACAGTCAATTTACGCCAGCCTGGAACGAAAAAAAACGCCAACCCGCGTGGGTTGGCGTTTTTTTGGGGAGCCGCGCGATATTACTTGGTTGCTGGCGCCGCTGGTGTTGCCGCTGCCGTGACCACCGGCGCCGCGACGCCGCTGGTCGCAGGCGTGGCTTCCTTGGTCGCCTTGGCCGACTTGGCGTGCTTGGCGTGCTTGGTCTTTTTCTCGGTCTTCACTTCGGTCTTGGTGGTGACTTCTTGCTTCATGCCCGCATCCGACTTGGTTTCCTTGACTTCGGTCTTGACCGAGTGCGTGTCCTTGGCGCCGTGGGCATCCTTGGTGTCGGTCTTGACGACGGTGGTTTCTTTGGTGTCGGTCTTGACCACATGCGCTTCGGTTTTCGCCGCCGGCGCCGCAGCAGGCGCGGGAGCCTGGGCGAAAGCTGCGGTTGCGAACAGGCCGGTAATCAGGGTAGCGATCGTTTTTTTCATGATGTGGTTTCCTTGGAATGGATATAAACGGTTTATATTGTTATGTATGGTGGGGCTTGCTTACTGCTTACTTGCTTGCCTGGGGCGCCGGCTTGGCGGCTGGCGCGGCAGCCTTGATGTCCGTGCCTGGGGCTTTGACGGCGGCTTTGGTTTCAACCTTGACTTCGGCCTTCGCTACCGGTGCTGCTGGCGCCGGGGCCGGCGTGGAAGCTTGTGCAAACGCAGCGCTGGCGAACAGTCCGGCGGTCAGGGTAGCGATTACTTTTTTCATGGTCAGTCCTTTTTCTGGTTTGAGGTTCGGTACACAGTTGCCGTGTCACTGAGCTGAAAACGCCGCCCGCAACCGATGAGTTGACGGCCTTTACACGCGCTTACAACTTGCGCTATCTGCTTACAACTCGGCATTTTCGATATCGCGCCGCCTTTGTATGGCCACTGGTGTGGCTCAGCACGGCAGCATTCCTCCAAATTTGTTTCTCCTGATACGAACACATCCCAAATTCCTTGCATGGACAGCGTGTACACCAACCTTGAGGGCCGCGCGTGTAAAAAAACGATCCTTGAAGAAATTACCGGCGCTGCCATCCTGGACTGCCCTGGTGTCGGCGGATTCACACTGCACGTGTTCAGCGACGATGATCGCAGCACGGTGAACATCGTCAGCGCGGAAAAGAAGGTGTTCGAGTTGCGCTACTCGGACGTGGTCACCGAGGGATTTTCGTGGCTGGGAAAGAAAGCGGAATGGCGGGTGACCAGACATGACGGCAAGATTGTTCCTGCCGCTTTGATCGTGCGCGTTAACGGCACCGATCAAACCGATCTGCGCCATCCGAAGCGCGTGCCCTTGCTGGCCGTGGCGCAGATTCGCCAGACCGAAGCGTGCGTGGTGACAACGCTTAGCGCCGGCTCGGCTGCGGCCAACGCCAGGGCCAGGGCGATCGCCGACGGTCCGGCACTGCCTTGTTTGAAAACCGTTGTGCCTCCTGCCCGAAGTGCTAGCACAACAAAGACGGCAATGCGTTCGGCCTGACCCAGGATCCGGACTGCGGCGTCGATTGCCACTTTTTTGCCAAGCTCGCGCTACCCGATGCGCGCACCATGATGGCGCGGGCCGGCCCCTTCACGTTTGCCAGCGCCTGCCTGTTACTTGCACGCATCACTTTTCTCTTGTTTCAGAAACAATTTTTGCCTACGCACATTGCATGATAATATTGTCAATATTAAATCCGCCAGCTTGTCGTTTCCGCCAAATGGGGCGGCGCGGCTTGGTTTGTGAGCGCTCAATCAAAGGACATGTATGACTATTCGCCCGATGGGTCTGATTTTTGCCGTGGCGCTGTGCGCCAGTGCCGGGGTGTCTGCCCGGACCGGCATGGAAAGCGTGTACAGCAACCTGGAGGGCAAGTCGTGCAAGAAAGTCATCGATGACAAAACCACCGGCGCTTACACGCTGACCTGTCCGGGTGTCGGCAAGTTCGCGCTGCAAGTGCTCGACGACGACGATCGCAGCTCGGTCAATCTCGTCAGCCCGGAAAAACACGTCTTCGAGCTCGATTACTGGACCGTGGTCACGCCCGGGTTTTCCTCGCTGGGAAAAAAAGCGGAATGGCGCATGGCCAAAATTGACGGCAAGGTGGTTCCGGCCGGCTTGATCGTGCGCGTCAACGGCACCGATCAATCCGATCCCGAGCATCCGAAGCGGGTGCCGCTGCTGGCCGTGGCGCAGATTCGCAAGACCGAAGCGTGCGTGGTGAAAACCATCGGCGCCGGCGCCGCCAAGGCCAACGCCGAGGCGCGCGCGATTGCCGACGGCCCGGAACTGCCCTGTTTGAAATCCCTTATGCCCTCCAACCAGTCGAAAAAAGGATAACGTATGGCCCAGCCATCATTAGCATGCAAGCGAGCACTAACTGACGCAACTTCACTGTGCCCGAAGCGCAGCCGCGTCTCGGACGGCCTGATGGGTGACTCCGCGCACCAGACCAGGAAAAGCGACCACAACGACGGCAATGCGTTCGACCTGACCCATGATCCGGACAATGGCGTCGATTGCAATTTGTTCGCCAAGCTCGCGCTGCTCGATACGCGCACCACCTATGTGATCTGGAACCGGCAGATTTGCAATGTCAGCGATGGCCAGTGGAAGCCGTATCACGGCAAAAACGGCCACACGCACCACATGCATGTATCGATCAAGGCCGCCTTGCGCAATGTGGCCTCGCCGTGGCCCTGGGCGTCGATCGAATCGTAAGCCGGCGCCGGCCGGGCGCTCACTTGGCCAGCACCGGCATCACGCCGCTGCTCTCCGATGCGGCGTCGATGTTGCCGAAGTAGACCTGCAGATCGTCGGCCGGCTGGAAGTTCGACAGGTACACCTGGAAGGTGTTGGCGTCGATCTTCCTGAAGGTGCCGGGGAAGCACAGGCTGACGATTTCGGCCGGATGGCGCTTGATGACGTTGAGCGTGAAGTCGTCGATGCCGCGCTTCCAGGTATTGCCGGTCTTGAGGATGTACGACACGTGCTCGGCCGGCACCAGGCGGTCCGGCGTACGCGCCGCCAGTTTCTTCCAGGTGCTGAGGAACTCCTTGTCGGCGCAGTAGGTTTTTGCGACCTCCGCATTCATGCCCCATTCGCCGGGGCCGCCGGACACGAACGGCCGGTACGCATGATGCACGCGCACCACTTTCCCGGCCGGGAACACTTGCTTCCAGATGTAATTCACCTGCACCTCCCAGACCGGCCCGGTGTCGCCGTCGGCGCCCTGCTCGAGCAGCTTGAGGCTGCTCAGTTGCTGGCGCTGTTTCGCCGTCAGCGGCGCTACCTTGGTTTTTGATGCGAAACTGCTGTTGAAGGCAATCTGGGCGTCGCTCAGGCCGAGTTTTTTGAGCTGGGCAGTGATGTCTTCTTTCGCATGCAAGGCAATCACGCGGGTGCTCAAGCCGACCGCCTTGCCATCGACCTTGATCGAAAACCCCGCCGGCTGGCCGTAGTACGTGTCGCTGCCTTGCTTCATGGCCTGATAGGCGGGCAGCGGGAACACGATCGTTTCTTCCAAATCATTCGACGATTCATTGACGAATTCGTAGTCCACGCTGATCAGGCTGCGGCTAACGTTGAGCACTTCCTTTTTCATGGCAATGGCGTCGGTCTTGCGGAACACGATCCCGCCGGCGCTGACGCCGGCAATGCCGTCATTGGCAAGCGCAAGGACGGGAAGAAGGAGGGTGGCGAGGGCGGCTGTGAGTCGTGTCATGGCGGTGTGCTTTGTTCGAGGGTGAGGGACGGCGGCGCAAGATTGAGTAGATGGAAACTATAACGGAAACCGACGCTGGTGGCGGTATTCTTCCGGCGCGGATTGTTCTTCGACGCGGCAAGGCCGGCCGCAAAGTGACGCCGGCGGCGCGCCATCTGCTCCTTGCGTGACCTAACGTACGGACGAGATCGCTTTTGGAAGGCATTCTGCCTACATCGACACCAAACAACCTCTACAGGAGCACGATCATGGGTAAATATGTCATTGGCTGGATGCTGGGAATTCCGACCGTCGTACTGGTGGTTCTGTATTTCATCTTTAACTGATACAGCAGCGCCTGGCCTTGAAGCCGGGCCGGACAGGACAATGTCCTGCCGCCGCAACTGAAAACGCCACCCTCGGGTGGCGTTTTTGTTGCTCAGCGGGCGGCGACGGCTTGCACCCTCACTCAGGCGGCCTGGGCGAGCGTCGGATAGTCGGTATAACCGTGCGCGCCGCCACCGTAGAAGGTCGACTGGTCCGGTGCGTTGAGTGCGGCGCCGGCGCGCTGGGCATAGTATTCGGCATTCAACTCGGTGGGGACATCGCCCGGCTGGCCTGCGCGCGAGCGCGTCAGCGGCGCCATGACGACACGGCTGGACAGGGTGAGTGCGCCAGCCTTGACGGGCGATAATAGATGGTCGTACATACGTTCTCCTGGAGAGGGAAGATTGGATAGCAGGCAGCGCTAATTCGTCCGGATTGAATTAGACCGGTCGTCTAGTGTAGCGCTAAAAAGAAATCCGGCAGGGCGGTGCGGCGCTGGCCGCTAACGTACACGCCGCCGGGAACTATCGCATCGTGCATAAGTCTTATAGCGGAAGCTGCGCGTACGCTGCGATAATAGCGGCCATCTTCCCACACCCTGACTTGCCATGTATATCCCTACTTTCGACGACGACGACATTCAAGAAAATACCGATGAGGCGACCTACGCGCGCGGCAGCGCCTACTACCGGCGCGGCAAGGTGTACTCCTGCCGTGTCCACGGGGACGACATCGTCGGCACGGTGGGCGGCAGCGGCGGCCGGGTCTACGAGCAAACGATCGAGGTGAGCGAGGATGGCGGGCTCATGATCGACGGCAGTTGCAGCTGTCCCATGGAATACAACTGCAAGCACGTGGTGGCCGTCCTGCTGGCGTATTTGGAGCGCCAGGATGCGCAAGCACCGTCCGCGCCTGCGTTGCCGTATGCCAGCACCGCCTGGCTCGGCCAGCTTGCACGGGTGGCCGCCGCGGCCGATTTCGCCGGGGCCGGCAAGCCGGTGTCGCAATTGATCTTCGTTTTTGTTCCATCCAAGCAAAATAGCGGCCTGGAACTGGCGCTCTGCCGTTCGCGTCCGCGCCCGGACGGCGGCTACGCCAGCGCCAGCGCGATCACGCAGGGCTACGAGCTGGTCGCCGAAGCGGCCAGTGGCGGCGCGCAGGGCGAATTGATCCGCTTGTTCCTCGCCTTGCGGGCCGATGGCGAAGCCTACGGCGCGGTGGCCCAGCCACGCGGCGCGCTCGGTGCGCAGTTGCTCGCGCAATTGCTGGACCAGGGCTTGCTGCTGCGGGCCGGCTCGCGCAAGGACCTCAAGGGCAAGATGCGGCAACTGACACGCGGCGCGCGGCGCGCCGCCGCGCCGGCCTGGCGCAGCGCGAACGGCGTCTGCAGCCTGGCCTGGGAAGGCGAGGGCGGCGCCATCGATACCATCCTGCCGACCGATCCGCCGATGTACCTGCATGACGACCAGGTGGGCGAGCTCGACTTGCCGGCGGCGCTGCGCGGCCTGCCCATGGCGGCCCTGTTGGACCTGGTGCGGCAGGCGCCCCTGGTCGAGGCGACGCAGGCGGCGCGTCTTGGTACTGAAATGCAAGCCCTGCACCTGGAGCGCCTGATTCCGCCGCCACCCGTGATGGGGATGATGCTGCGCAGCGATATCCGGCCCACTCCCTATCTTTTGCTGGGAAGCATGGAGCGCGCGACCCACGGCGGACAGGCGTCGGCCTGGCACGATTACGCCGTGCTGGCCTTCGATTACGACGGCAAGCGGGCCTCGGTCGACCCCAGCCAGCGGCTGGTACGCACGAGCGCAAGCGGCAGCGAACAGATCGAGCGCGACGGCGGCGCCGAGACGCTGGCCCACGCCACGCTGGAAGGCTTTGGCTTTCGGCCCAGCAGCGCGCCGGCGCTGAACCGCTTTGTCGGTGCGCTGGAGTTGCCCGACACCGAAGCCTGGCTCGAATTCGGCCGCGCCGGCCTGCCGGTCTTGCGCGCCCAGGGCTGGCTGCTGGAACTGGCGCCGACTTTCCGTTACGACGTGCGCGCGATCGACGACTGGTACGCCGACGTCGACCCGGGAGGCGAGGGCAATGCCTGGTTCGAGCTGGAACTGGGCATCGTGGTCGAGGGCGAGCGCGTGCCCCTGTTGCCGATCCTGTTGCAACTGATCCGCAGTGCGCCCATGGAATTCGATGCGCAGGCGCTGGCGGCCCATGCCGACAGCGACGTGCTGATGGCGCGCCTGCCCGGCGGCGCGCGCGTGGGCCTGCCCTGGAGCCGCATCCGGCCGATCCTGAGCACCCTGGGCGAACTGTATTTTCTGGAGCGCATCGGCAACGCCATCCGCCTGCCCAGCCTGGACGCGGCCCGCCTGGCCGAGCTGGAAGCGGGCGCCCGCCTGCGCTGGATCGGCGGCGAACGCTTGCGCGCCCTCGGCCAGCGCCTGGCCGGCTTCGACGGCGTACATGCGGTGGCGCCGCCGCGCGGCCTGCAAGCGACCTTGCGCAGCTACCAGCAAGAGGGCGTGGCGTGGATGCAGTTCCTGCGCGAATTCGGCCTGGCCGGCATCCTGGCCGACGACATGGGCCTGGGCAAGACCATCCAGACGCTGTCGCACATCCTGCTGGAAAAGGAAGCGGGGCGGCTGGACCGACCGGCACTGGTTGTCGCGCCCACCAGCCTGATGGGCAACTGGCAGGATGAAGCGGCGCGCTTTGCGCCATCGCTGCGCGTGCTCCTGCTGCATGGGCCGGACCGGACAGAACGCTTTGGGGAGATGGCCAACTGCGACCTGGTCCTGACCACCTATGCGCTGCTGCCGCGCGACGAGGCGGCCTTGCTGGGGCAAGAGTTCCATCTGTTGATACTGGACGAGTCGCAATACATCAAGAACCACCGCAGCAAGGCAGCCGGGACGGCCGCCCTGCTGCGCGCGCGCCATCGCCTGTGCCTGACGGGCACGCCGCTGCAAAACCACCTGGGCGAATTGTGGTCGCAATTTCACTTCTTGCTGCCGGGGCTGCTGGGCGACGAGAAGCAATTTAACAGCGACTTCCGCAAGCCGGTCGAGCGTGATGGCGACGCCGGCCGCAACGCTTTCCTGACGCGCCGCATCAAGCCGTTCCTGCTGCGCCGCACCAAGGACCACGTGGCCAAGGAATTGCCCGCCAAGACAGACATGCTGCGCGAAGTCACCCTGGCCGGGGCGCAGCGCGACCTGTACGAGACGGTGCGCCTGGCGATGGACAAGAAGGTGCGGGCGGCGATTGCCAGCAAGGGCGTGGCGCGCAGCCAGATCGTGATCCTGGAAGCCTTGCTCAAATTGCGCCAGGTGTGCTGCGATCCGCGTCTGGTGGCCATGAGCGGCGCGCACAAGAGCGCCGCGCCGTCGGCCAAGCTGGCCGAATTGACCGGCATGCTGGAAGAGTTGCTCGACGAGGGCCGCAAGATCCTGGTGTTTTCCCAGTTCACCAGCATGCTGGCGCTGATCGAAGACGAACTGCGCGCGCGCAATATCCCCTACGCCTTGCTCACGGGCGACACCAAGGACCGGCGCGCGCAGGTGGCGGCGTTTCAGGACGGCAAGGTGCCGGTCTTCCTGATCAGCCTGAAGGCGGGCGGTGTCGGCCTGAACCTGACGGCGGCCGACACCGTGATCCATTACGATCCGTGGTGGAATCCGGCGGTGGAGAACCAGGCCACCGACCGCGCCTGGCGCATCGGCCAGGACAAGCCGGTGTTCGTCTACAAGCTGATCGCCAAGGACACGCTGGAGGAAAAAATCCAGGAGATGCAGCACAGGAAGGCGGCGCTGGCCGGCGCCGTGCTCAGTGGCGGCGATACGCAGGGATTGCAGATTACCCAGGAGGACTTGCAGGGAATATTCGCGCCGTTGGAGGTGGAGGCGGCGCCGGCATCGGCGCGGCGTGCGCGGATCGTCAACGCTTGAGGCAGCATGAGATGAGGGAGGTCCTGTATCCTGCGCGACGCCCCGGGAGATAATCGCTACACTGGCTGCATCGAAAACAGCTGCCGAGGCCGGGATGCGCACGATCGATTTCAGTTCATGGCAAGGAGCGCTGACGACCATCGTCGGCCTGGCGGTGTTCACCTTGCTCGGGGTGGGCATCCGCATGCTCATGATGCAGACCATTCAGCAGCGCCGCGAGCGCATGAACCGCCAGATCAACGAGCGCCTGAAAACGCTGATGTCCGCCTATCGCACCCTGGGCGGGTCGTTTACCGGGCAATTGACGGTCGATCCGACCCATTTGCGCGACGTGCGCCAGGGTACTCCCGGCGTGCCGGAAGAGGCCGGCGCACCCGAGGGGCCGGCCAGTTCCGATCGCTCGCGCCGCATCCGTGACGCGGTCGAAGCGGCCCTGGCCGAAATTCTCTTGCTGGGCACCGAAGAACACTGCCGCCTGGCGGGCCAGGCCGCGGCCGACCTGGCCGCCGGCCGCCCCATCCACACGGCGGACCTGGTCATCTCGCTGCGCAGCTTTATCCGCTCGGCGCTCGACCTGGGGCCGGTGCCGGGCGACGTCATCATTCCCTTGCAGGGACCGACGCGCGCAGCGGCCGGCGCCGGCCGTGGCAAGGGTGACGCCAACCGGGGTGGCAACAAGGGCGCGGGCATGGAGCTGCAGGGCGGCGCCGGCGCGATGGGCATGGACATCGCGCCCGCCGTGGGACGCAACGACGGCGGCCATGCCGGTTAATGGCGCGCTGCGGGGACCAGGGTGCAGAAGCGAAATCCGCCGCCCCCGGTCCATCCGGCGTCGGCGCTCACGCCCGTCTTGTCGCCCGCGATGACCGTTATCAATCGGGCAAGGCAATGGGTGCGCGCCTGCTCGCCTTGTTCGATTCCAATATAGCCGCGTCCGGTTTTATGCGCGACAGCCGCCGTCGAGCCCGAGCCTGAGAACGGGTCCATCACCAGGTCTCCGGGCCTGGAAAACAGATCCAGCATTTTCTTGACATAGGCTTCCGGCTTTTTGCCGGATCGGAAATCGACACCGCCTTCATAGCGGCAATTGCCAAACTGGGGCGAGAAGTCGTAAAAATTCTCGATGGGCAGTTCCGCTTCCTGCACCTCCAGACTGCGCTTGTCGGTCGGGACACCTTGAAAATACTTGCCTTTGGTCGCCGACGCCCTCTTCGGCCCGGTTAAATAGCGATAGCCGAGACCGCCCCCTGTGTCAGACTACTTGTCGGGTGTGTTTTTGAACAAAGTATGTCGTGATCTTGAGCGTTGTAGTGGGGTTTTTAGGGTTCGTTCTTGTGCTGTACTTTTGACATCGTTTCCGGGAGCGGGGG